>NZ_JAUMKF010000019.1:0-66304 GCF_030519405.1 Bacillus sp. C28GYM-DRY-1 | reverse complement strand
CACTTCAACCGAATAACTCACTCTTGTCCTCATAGAAAAAACACCTCCAAGTCTAATTTCGGATAACAATCATCCTTTTTCAAACTTGAAGGTGTTTTTTTTTGTCTCATCTTATGGGGTCAGTCCCTTGTCTGGATGTTTTTTTATTCCCAGTCTTTGCAAGCATCAATTCACGCTTTTGAGAAAGAAATGCAGGCAACTCTTCTGGTGTTAATTCAATAGCAGAGTTTCTGCTGCCGCATGCGGGGAAAACAGTCTCAAATGGTTTCAGCGATACATCGAGGATAAACCTTTAGATCATGAGCCAATCCAAATGGGCAGACGCCTCCAATTTCATGGCCTGTCTGCTCCAGTACCTGATCAGGAGAGAGCATTTTTGCTTTAAAGCCAAATGTTTGCCTTTTGTCTCCGGCAGCCACAATCAGAATTGCCTGATCTCCTTCTCCTCTGAAGGACAGGGTCTTGGCGATCCTTGCCGGGCTCACGTCGATTGTCTCAGCCGCTTGTTCAACTGTCGCGCTTGACGTTTCGAACTCCATGACATCATTTTCTCGATGCCACTGTTTAAAGTAGGTTTTCACACTTTCCAGAGACACATGCTGCTTTGCCACCCTCTTCAAGATTATTGAAATAAACACAGCATGGATGGGGAGACTGGGTTAAGAGGGGATGACAAAAAAACCGCCGATAGACGGCGGTTAAATCATTCCTCGCTGTGCAACTTCAATTTGGTGTGTAGGTGCATTTGCAATAGTTGTTGCCACAATCACAGTGCTTAGGGCCAGACAAGAGAGTAATAGTTTAGACTTCAATTTCATACAATCTCACTCCTCCTTGAATAAGTTGCCTTACTTGTTCCACCTTCAGGAAATAGGCAGAAGCTTTTTGAAAATTTTCACGTTCATGATAATATTTTGCCACATCAAGGGCGAAATCTTCAAGATCCGCATACAACATTTTACTTTCGAGGAAATCAAAGATTCTTTGAATTGCTTCCTCATCAGGGCCAGATAAGTATAAAGATTTCAAAAATTCAAACTGTGATAAATAGATTGAATCTCCGGCCTTTTGAGAATAAGCCATTCCCTTACTATGATATGCATGGGCTTTATCCATTTTTCCTAATTTATAATGGATTTGTGTAATTAAAAAATAGGCTTGGGGCAGGGAAGGAAGAATATTAGATTCTTCAAAAACAGCTATTGCTCTTTTGAAATATGCTACAGCATCCTCATATTGGTTTTGGCTGTTTTTACAAAGCCCGATGTTGTATAATGTTCTTCCCATTAATTGTGGCTGATTCTCAGCTTTCGCCATAGAGTAAGCCTTTTTAAAATGTGAGATGGCATCCTCATATTGTTTTAAATCTAAGAAATTGGTGGCAAATAATGAATGACACTGCAGCAATCTTATATTATAAGCTCCATATTCTTTGTATATTTCATATGCCTGCCGTGCATAGTCCATTGAAAAATACGTTTGTTTCATATAGTAATAAGATTCAGACATCTTAAAGAAAAACTCAGCCTTCTCTATCCGATCCTTAACAAATATCAACTTGCTTTCGGCCTTTTTAAAAAATTTAATAGCCGACAGATATTCCCGCTGGTCCAGTTCATACATGCCCCTGAAGAAATTAAAATAATAATCAAGGACTCCAGTTAAACGAGCCTGTTTTTTATCAATTTCAAGCAGCAGGTCAGACAATCTCGGCTGTTCCTCGATTCGCATTTTCTCTAGTGGTTCAAGGTACTCAAGCATCAGGTTATGCCGGAATTCCATCAGTGAATAGTACATATGAAGATCCTGATCTTCTTCCATTTGATCCAGCTCTTGTTTGATTTCTCTTCGCAAATACTCTGCGTCGGGTATGCTGAATTGGCGTATGTACATATACCATTCGTTAATCTTTTCTCCGACGGAAGAAGAAGATATGACACCTGTCACGTTAGCGAACCCCTCCCTTCATCATTCTATATATGTCATATTTTATCATCATCATTCATCTGAGAAGCGCAAAAAAACCGCAATCTTTTCTTTCGTTACACCGCATATTAGAGGAAATTTTTTCAAAAAACCACTTTTACCCTCGGCAATTTGTACAAGCAACACACATTTACCTTCCATATCCTGTTGTATCTGCGTGAGCAGTGTATACCTGAAGAGGAAGTGAAGGGATGAGAAAAAACAAGCTTTCCTTTAAAGAAAAAACTGGAGCCGAACAAGAAGAGTGTATATGTTTTTGTGATGAAGAAGTCAGACGTGAAGCGTCATTTCAAGTGCCGATTGACGTTCCGGAGGGATTTGTCGTTGATCCAGCGGAAGCAGTCGCTGCGGTTACGTGGAGTACAGATCATCTTTCCTGTGTCAGTGAGCCCTGTTTAACAGAAACAGGACCTAATAATGAGGATATAAGAGTGATCTACGGAATGCGCCTTCAAGGAGTCATTACACTTCTCATCAGCGTCTCACCTGTGCGAAATCAATATGGACAAGGCGACGGGGCTGTTTCCGTCATTCACAATGCAGAGATCGACCAAATTGTCTATTATTCTGATAACCCGGATGATTGCCCGGATTTCAGTGACATCACGATCGAGAACCTTGTATTCGTTCCGCCATTCTACGGCAGTCCTCTATCAGTGACGGGAACGATTGTGCTTGTACCGGAACCGGATCAGCGAACTTATGTGTTTACTGCAAACACTGGGGACAGCACGATTTCGGTAATTGATGCTAAAGAGAATACTCTTGTAAGTAACATTTCTTTATCTGATATCCCGACTGATCTGGGTGTTACCTTGGATAAAGCGTATACGTATGTTCTCCATGGGAATGCGAATCTTGTATCGATCATTGACAACGAGATATTAACGGTTACACAAACCATTCCTCTTACAGGAGCCCCAAGAAAAATCCAGTTTGAAAGTGGGGGCGAATTTGCTTATATTCTCGCAGGGGGCAGCTCTATTTATGAAATTAACATTTCCTCGCAAACCATTACCAACACATTCACGGTGTCACCCGCTGCGGACGATTTTGCCCTAGACCCTAACGGACAGTTTTTCTATACGACCAACTCTGTATTTTGGGTCGTTAATAAATATGACATCAATACAGGGCAACTGATTGATAGTTTAAGTAACTTTGAAACACCAAATCTTATTGAAACCCCGTTAACAGGTAATTTTGCTTATCTGGAAAATGGTGAAATAAGGCCTAATGTCGTTTCTGTGATAGATTTGACGACATTTAGCGAATCGTCACAAATTAACAGACTGTTTGATGGTTTAATTACAATAGTTTTCTCTGCTGATGGGACTCGTGCATTTTTCCTTGAGCCATATAGTGAGGCATTTCCGGAGAATCTCACTGTCGTTGATTCAACGAAGCATACCTTTATAACAACTGTTTCTCTCCCCGGCGCCATTGACCTCGCCGTAACGCCGGACAATCAGTACATTTACGCGGCACAGAATGATGACAATACTGTGACCGTATACCGCACAAGTGATTATACAGCCGTGACGGTGATCCCGGTTGGCGCAGGTCCGTCCGCGATTGCGATGTAGAAGCTGTTACAGCTCAAAAGAAGCGGGGCGGCGGTCAGAGATGTGCTTATAGATGGATAGTCCGATTTGCTGAATCGCCGCTAGGATGATTAGGAACAGCAGTTCACTTCATGTTGTTTTTCCGGCGCCGTTTACCCCAAGCAATCCGTAAACGGCGCCTTTTTCCAGGTGTAAGTCCACGTGCTCTAAGATGACGTTGTCCCGTTCATACCAAACGGATACATCGTGTATATCCAAAATGCTCATCGCGAGTCAGCCTTCCGCGCGCGCATTCCGAAAAGAATGGCAATGGCTATGAAAATCAGCATAAATAGATAATCACTTTTGACAAAATAGACGACTGCGCCGATGACAAAGATAAATGAAAGGATATACAGTAAAATTCTTCTTTGTGCTGGTGACAAATCGTTTCCCTCCTAAATTAGATGGACCACGTCTTCTAATTATTCATTTTTTGCCCAAGAGCAAATGTTTTTCCGGTGATATTTATTGGAGTTTAGTCCTTTTAAGTAACAGCCTCCGCAATATCCGCTGAACGGGCATTTGTCTTTCATGCAATGCTCGCTGAACCGCGGGGCCTGCGCTTGCCATAGTTTATGGACGAGAGGGGAGTTAAAGATGCTTTCATATGAATCATGAAAAATATTTCCCAATGAAAATTCCTTTGGAAAGAGAGCGCATGGACGTACTTCTCCGAACGGGCTGATCACAATGGACTTCCAGCCAGCGCCGCAATTTGCCGCGCGTTTTCTCTCATAAGGAATAATCGGAATCAGATCTTTAAACTCATCAATGATATGTTGCTCGTACTCCATAAATTTGCGGTGCTGCTCGGCATCTTTTGTGGGGTGGACAATATCTCTGCCTCTTCCGAAATCATCAACCCAATTGTAAGAGAACGCTTTCGCTCCGAGATCCCGAACCTTTTGAGCCATATCGTGGATTTCCCACATGTTTTTTTCGAAAACGGACATGGCGATCCTGACAAATATACCGTGGTCACTCAGCAATTTTATCGTTTTACAAGTTTGGGCAAAAGAGCCTTTTCTCCCTCTAAAGGAGTCATGGACCTCGGAATTCACACTATCGAGAGAAATGCCGACAATGATTTTTTGTTTATAAGCTTTCAAAAGCTCCAGGCTCTCTTTTCGCATAAGAGTTCCATTCGTTAAAACAGCGACCTTTTTGAACTTTTTACACACATAGTCAAGAATCTCATTGGCGTTCGGATGGACAAAAATTTCTCCGCCTGTGATTTCGCATGTCAATACACCGTTGTCAAACAGCATATCAGCTGTTTTCTTGAATTGCTCAATCGACACGGTGCCGAGGGCTTCCGGCGAACTTTCCAAATAACAGTGGGCGCATTTCAAGTTACAGCGGTGCGTCAGCTCAAAGGTGGCGTGCAGCGGCATCGGAAATTCATTGCTTCCGCTCGTGGTGATCGCGTGGCGGCTGGACCGATTTTCAAGCTGGACGACCTGCTTGTTCAGGAGCATGTTGAGCATGTCGTAATACCAATTCCTATGGTCTTCTGGTGATTCATCGTACACGGCGCATTGTTCCGCTAAAATTTGTTCAGCCGTTTTTTGTCCATCCATTCGCATGCAGAACTCGTAAGCCGTTTTGTTAAGATCCAAATACTCAAAGTCAGAAATGGAGACATTATCGCGCAAATAGTCGATTTCTAACACACCGCCCTCAGGAAGCTGGTGAACTCTTACATTTTCATTAATAAATGGAAACATTTGCTCTATAAACAAAATACCATCCCCTATACATATGATTCATATGAAAAACAATTGTGTATGTATAACCAAGAGGTAGATTTAAGTTAAAAAATGTAATTTCTCCAAAAGAGCATAGTAGAATGACTATGCTCTTTTGGAGAAATTTATCCCCATAGACCGAAGACCAAATAGACCTGTAGCACCGGCAATTTCAAAATCAGGGATAGGACCGTCCACTAGATAAGCGGCTCCAATCGAGCATGTTGCACAACCTTTGTTTTCCACAATAACAGCTTTTTTCATCATTGGATCCTCCCTTTTTTTTGTTTTTTTCTAGCAGATTTATGTTGTACTTTTATGATAAAACCATTAAATTACCAATTCAATACATATATATTGAAGAAAATGTGAAATGAAAAGAGTAGATTTCGGAAAAATGTAACTTTTCCTAAAGGTAATGAGTGATATCACTTTCTCTTCTAATAAGGAAATGCTTTTTATAAGGTTTATCTTCAAATCTGATGAGCAATGATGGTAAGATAGAAGCAGTTGAAGTTTACAAACGGAATGATTATACTATTCAAGTCAAAGTGGAATGATGAAAAGGACGTGTCAAAATGAAGCAAGAGACACCGATAACACTCCATGTGAAGTCTGTGATTGAGGATGACGGAAACCAGGAAGTCATCGAATTCCGCACCACTGGATTTTACTATGTAAAACAAAATAAAGTGTATCTATCTTATTATGAAGAACACGACTTAGGTAAAGTGAAAACGATTGTGAAAGTAAGCGAAGGCGAAGTCCTGGTCATGAGGTCAGGCGCTGTCAAAATGAATCAGCGTTTCGTAACGGGATCTTCCACAATTGCTAAATATAAAATGTCATTTGGTGAGCTTGAGCTGAAAACAAGCACAAAATCGATTCAATCTGATCTCGGTGAAGAAAAAGGCCGTGTCAGCATCGCATATGACATGCATGTAGGAGACGAACAGCAGCATTTACATCATATGACGATCACGTATGAGGGAGGAACTCACGCATGAACATTGCGGAACAAATGAAGGACGTGCTGAAAGAAGAAATCAAAGCGGCCGTTCTGAAAGCGGGATTGGCTGAAGAAAGCCAGATTCCTAATGTCGTTTTAGAAACACCGAAAGATAAAACACATGGCGATTATTCAACAAATATGGCGATGCAGCTGGCAAGAATCGCAAAAAAAGCGCCGCGCCAAATCGCTGAAGAAATTGTCGCTCATTTTGATAAAGGAAAGGCTTCGATTGATAAATTAGATATCGCCGGTCCGGGTTTTATTAATTTCTATATGAACAATCACTATTTAACGAAGCTGATTCCGTCTGTGTTAGAAGCAGGGGAAGCGTACGGGGAAACGAACATCGGAAACGGTGAGCGAGTTCAGGTAGAATTCGTATCAGCGAATCCGACGGGAGACCTTCACCTTGGCCATGCGCGCGGTGCGGCTGTCGGCGATTCTTTGTGCAACGTGCTTTCAAAAGCGGGTTACGATGTGAGCCGCGAATACTACATTAACGATGCCGGTAACCAAATCAACAACCTTGCGCTATCTGTTGAAGTCCGTTACTTTGAAGCGCTCGGCTTGGAAAAAACGATGCCTGAGGATGGCTACCGCGGCGAGGATATCATTGCGATCGGAAAGCGCATCGCTGAGGAATACGGCGACCGTTTTGCCAAAGAAGAGGAAAGCGAGCGCCTCGCATTTTTCCGTGAATACGGTCTGAAATACGAGCTGGAAAAGCTGCGCAAGGACTTGGAAAACTTCCGTGTGCCGTTTGATGTGTGGTATTCCGAAACATCATTGTACCAAAACGGAAAAATTGACAAGGCGCTTGAAGCGCTTCGCGAAAAAGGCCATGTCTATGAAGAAGACGGCGCGACTTGGTTCCGTTCTACGACGTTTGGCGATGATAAAGACCGCGTATTGATTAAGAAGGACGGCACGTACACGTATCTGCTGCCTGATATCGCTTACCATAAAGACAAACTTGACCGGGGCTTTGATAAGCTGGTCAACGTTTGGGGCGCCGATCACCACGGCTACATTCCGCGTATGAAAGCGGCAATCGAAGCGCTGGGCTATGAAAATGGAACGCTTGAAGTAGAAATCATTCAGCTCGTTCACCTTTACAAAAATGGCGAGAAAATGAAAATGAGCAAACGGACGGGGAAAGCGGTAACGATGCGTGACCTGATTGAAGAAGTCGGCTTGGATGCTGTACGTTACTTCTTTGCGATGCGCAGCGCGGATACGCATATGGATTTTGACTTAGATCTTGCTGTATCAACATCTAACGAAAACCCTGTGTATTATGCACAATACGCACATGCCCGTATTTGCAGCATGCTTCGCCAAGGGGAAGAGCAGGGACTTAAGCCGGCGGCGGATCTTGATTTCAGCCATATTCAATCAGAAAAAGAATATGACCTGCTGAAAACGATCGGCAGCTTCCCAGAGGCAGTGGCGGAAGCGGCGGAAAAACGAATTCCGCACCGTGTCACAAACTATATTTATGATCTGGCTTCTGCTCTGCACAGCTTCTACAATGCAGAGAAAGTTATCGATCCTGAAAATGAAGAGAAAAGCCGCGCGCGCCTAGCTTTAATGAAGGCAACGCAAATTACGCTGAACAATGCGCTTCAGCTGATCGGCGTATCGGCTCCGGAAAAAATGTAATCATATCAAAGGGCAAAGTCTTCGGGCTTTGTTCTTTTTTTATGCGTAAAACGTGTGATGTAATTCACAATCCTGTTTGCTGAGTTTTTGTATGATAAGACTGATTATTGAATCATTGAAAGGGGCAAGCCAAATGATCAACCGTCAACACATTCAATTATCGTTACAGTCATTAAGCTTGGTGGCAGGGTTTATGGTTTGGGTGCTGATTTCATCACTCATTTCCCAAATTACATTAGATATTCATTTAACCAAAGGCGAGATTTCTTTGGTGACGGCGATTCCCGTTATCCTTGGGTCGCTTCTCCGCATTCCTTTAGGGTATTTGACGAACAGGTTTGGCGCGCGGCTGATGTTTATGATCAGCTTCATCTTGCTCTTGCTTCCGGTGTTTTGGATCAGTATCGCGGATTCTCTGTTTGATTTAATCGCGGGCGGTTTCTTCTTAGGAATCGGGGGAGCGGTATTCTCCATTGGGGTGACATCCCTTCCGAAATATTATCCGAGAGAAAAGCACGGTGTCGTCAATGGGATTTACGGTGCAGGAAACATCGGGACCGCCATTACTACATTTGCAGCGCCGGTTATCGCACAAGCTGCGGGATGGAAAGCAACCGTGCAGATGTATATGGTTCTGCTGGCAGTTTTCGCATTGCTGCACGTATTGTTCGGCGACCGGCATGAGAAGAAAGTGAATGTTTCGGTAAAAACACAAATCAAAGCCGTTTATCGAAATCATATCCTATGGTTTCTGAGCCTTTTTTATTTTATTACGTTTGGCGCCTTTGTCGCCTTCACCATCTATCTGCCGAACTTTTTAGTGGAATACTTTGGGCTGAATCCTGCGGACGCCGGTTTGCGGACAGCTGGCTTTATTGCCGTCTCCACGCTGCTCAGGCCTGTAGGCGGACTCTTGGCTGATAAAGTGAGCCCGCTCCGCATTTTGATGGTCGTTTTTGCGGGACTTACATTATCAGGAATTGTCTTATCGTTCTCGCCGACGATCGGCCTTTATACGTTTGGGTCATTGACGGTGGCGGTCTGCTCAGGCATAGGAAACGGGACCGTTTTTAAACTGGTGCCTTTCTATTTTTCAAAGCAAGCGGGGGTTGCCAATGGGATTGTGTCTGCCATGGGAGGATTAGGCGGTTTTTTCCCTCCGCTGATATTGGCGAGTGTTTATCAAGCAACAGGCCAATACGCGATCGGTTTTATGGCGCTTTCTGAAGTGGCGTTAGCAAGCTTTGTCCTTGTCATATGGATGTATTGGCAGGAAAGAATGAAAACGCACACGGAGAGAAACAGTCAGAGCGTCAACTAAAACTGGGCATTCACAAGATTGTTAGTTTTTTCTGGATGAGGGCAAATCAATTCACGTTACAATAAATACACAACGTGATTTTCTTCGAGGTGAGCTCATGAATTTTCTCTCTGTTCGACCATCTGACAGTGATCTTATTTCCAGCGATCTGCATGATTTGCTGGAATCGATTAGTACGAAAAGAAAAATGGAAAAACACACGTATTTGTTTCGGGAAGGAATGGATGCAGAAGAGCTTTATCTGATTCAATCAGGACTCATTGAAATCGGCAAGCTGACATCTGACGGAAAAGACCTGACACTTAGAATCTGCCAAAAGCATGATATCGTCGGGGAATTAACACTTTTCACTGAAGAACCAAAATATATGCTCAGTGCAAGAGTGCTAGAGGATGGCGAGGTGCTCGTCATTAATAAAAACAAGCTGGAAAAGGAATTAATCCACAATGGTGCTTTGACATTTGAATTTATGAAATGGATGAGCACGCACCTCCGGAAAATCCAGTCCAAAATAAGGGATCTGCTTCTTCACGGCAAAAAGGGGGCGCTCTACTCCACCCTTATTCGCTTATCAAACAGCTACGGTGTGCAACGAAGTGACGGCATTCTGATTAATATAGTGCTGACAAATCAAGATTTGGCAAAGTTTTGTGCAGCGGCAAGGGAGAGCGTCAACCGTATGCTTGGGGACCTCCGCAAACAAGGGGTAATTTCGATAGAAGATTCCGGGAAAATTATTTTGCATAAACGGGACTTTTTGCGATGCGAGATTGAGTGTGAAAACTGTCCGCTAGAGATTTGCAATATTGACTGAAAAACCAAGGGCCGCCGGCGGTCCTTGGTTTTTTATCTAGTGATAAACATACACATGACGGCAAAAAAGAAGCAGGCATTCACGATTTCCAGAATGCCGATCGTTTTAACGGTCCAGTCTCTTCCGTGAAAAAACCATGCCCGCAAACTGCTTGGGATAAAAGCGAGAAATGCCCATCCTGCTCCAAGAAGAGCGGATAAAAAGGGAAGCAGCAGGTGACATCCCCATGACCAGTATGCAAATACGCTGTTTTTTCTCTCACGTATCACCGACTTCACATAAAAGGAACTTCCGATAAAAAATAAAGCAGATTGAGAAAAAATAAACCAACCCCACTCGTCAAGGGTTCCCATCCCCAGCCAGCAGCTCGCAAGCCCGCCTGAACAAAAGAACAAGACACCCGCAATATCGTTCACTAGCGCCCGTTCGTTTTTTCGGCGGGAATAATACATATGAATGAGAAACAGCGGCAATAAAGAAACGCCGACCCAGATGAGTGGTGGCTTATGAAAGACAGGAATCATCAAAAAGCAGCAGGCCGGAACACCGTAATAATATATCCACTTTAGATAGGATTTGATCTGCTTTTTTTTCAAAGCAAGCGTGATGGGATAAACCGCCAAGTAAAGGAAAAGCCAGCCTAGGAAGAGCGGAATATGCCAGAAAACGGGGCCTCCCTTGACCATCCCGAGTGAAAATGGGATCAGCAGCATTGCCCATGCGCCGTGCTGCTTCGGAATCAGCGCTTTCATCGAAATCCTCCTTTTTATTTCATTATAAATGCAGACATGCTCCCGATAAGTGACATTCATCATACAAGATGTGAATTACATCACTGCTGGACAGGCTCAATCGGGCTAGACTAAAGCTATCCTTAACACAGGAGGCTTTCCTATGAATCAGTGTGACTATTTATTATTTCTGAAACAACTTCCTATGTTTAATGAAGTGCCTCTATCCATTGTCGAAACCTTGCTGAAAAACGGGACGTTTATCAGCGGAACATCTGATCATTCTCTATCCTTTCTTCATTCTCAATCCGTATATATTGTATTAAAAGGCAGTGTCCGTTTTATGGACAGCAGGCTCCCTGACGGATCGAAAACCGTTGCGCTGTGGGAGAAAGGCGATGTATTTCTGATTGATGAAAAAGGCGGGATGTATTTATCGCCTTTTATCTCAGTCAATGCCACTTCAGACATTCTGATTCTCAATATTCCTTACTACACATTTAATAAAATCATGTCTTACAATCCACAGCTGCAAATGAATTTTTTGGCCATGCTTCAGCAAAATGTCTTTTGGTCCTATCAATTATTTTTGCGTTATCTGCATACATCACAGGATGAAAATACCGAGCCCGGTTCTTAAACAGAGCCGGTTTTTTTGATCTTTGAATGAAAGGCGGCCATTGACTCAGGCGTCCCGCCTTCATCACATCCTGTGGAAGTCCTTCCTTTTGTGTGAACATTTTGTGAAAAAAACAAAGTGTGTGACATAGTTCACAAGGAAACAGGCTGTCTCTGTATATAGTGAACTTAGCATCACCTGACTCGGAAGGAGTGAACTTTTATGAAGAAAAAGAAAATGAGTCCGTTGTTTAGGAGATTGAACTATTTCTCTCCTATCGAACACCATTCAAATAAACATAGCCAAACCACTCGCGAAGACCGAGATTGGGAGAATGTATACAGAAACAGATGGCAGTACGACAAAGTCGTTCGCTCCACTCACGGCGTCAACTGCACGGGTTCCTGCAGCTGGAATATTTATGTGAAAAACGGAATTGTCACGTGGGAAGGACAAAACTTGAATTATCCATCAACAGGCCCGGATATGCCTGATTTCGAACCGAGAGGATGTCCGCGGGGGGCCAGTTTTTCATGGTACATCTACAGCCCGCTCCGTGTGAAATATCCATACGTACGCGGTGTGCTGATCAATTTGTGGCGGGAAGCACTGCTGGCCCATCAAAATCCATTGGATGCTTGGAAATCGATCGTTGAAAATCCTGAAAAAGCAAAATCCTATAAACAGGCAAGAGGGAAGGGCGGTTTTGTGCGCGCTGAATGGCCGGAGGTGCTGAAGCTGATTTCAGCCTCTCTGCTCTATACAGTCATGAAATACGGGCCTGACCGGAATGTCGGCTTTTCCCCCATTCCGGCCATGTCCATGATCAGCCACGCATCAGGCTCACGGTTTATGTCTTTGATCGGCGGTCCTATGCTCAGTTTTTATGACTGGTATGCGGATCTTCCTCCGGCGTCTCCGCAAATTTGGGGTGACCAGACGGATGTTCCGGAAAGCAGTGATTGGTACAATTCAGGCTATATCATCACATGGGGCTCCAACGTTCCGTTAACGAGAACGCCTGACGCGCATTTTTTGGCGGAAGCCCGCTATAAAGGCGCTAAAGTCATTTCGATCAGTCCGGATTTTGCGGAATCCTCAAAGTTTGCAGATGACTGGCTGAGTATTCGCCAAGGGACTGACGGAGCACTTGCGATGGCGATGGGTCACGTCATTTTACAGGAATTTTACGTGAACCAAGAGACGGAACGTTTCATTGAGTACGCAAAGCAATACACGGATTTTCCGTTCTTCGTCACCCTGTCAAAAGAAAACGGCGTATACACAGCGGGGCGTTTTCTGCATGCGAAAGACATCGGGCGGCAGGCAAAGCATGATCAATGGAAGCCTGCAGTCTGGAATGAACAGACAGGCGCATTTGCCATACCGCAGGGGACAATGGGCTCGCGCTGGGATGGGCAGCAGAAATGGAACCTGCACATGATTGATGAAGAAACCGGGGAACCGATTGAACCCCGTCTCTCTGTGCTGGGAATAGAAGACGAAATCGTCACGGTGCGCATCCCGTATTTTTCAAATGACGGCAACAAAGTGCTTGAGCGGGATCTCCCTATAAAAAAACTGAACCTGAACGGCGAAGAGGTTTGTGTCACGACCGTGTTTGACTTGATCCTGGCTAACTACGGCGTGAACCGGGGCATCGGCAAACGATCAGCTTTCTCCTATGATGATCCTGAGCCGTTTACGCCTGCCTGGCAGGAACAGATGACAGGAATTAAAAAAGAAGCCGTCATCAAGATAGCCAGAGAGTTTGCCCAAAATGCGATCGATACAGACGGCCGATCGATGATTATCGTAGGGGCGGGAATTAACCACTGGTTCAACTCTGACACGATCTACCGGGCAGTATTAAATCTTGTATTATTGGTAGGCGCCCAAGGCGTAAACGGCGGAGGGTGGGCCCATTATGTGGGGCAGGAAAAGCTCCGCCCTGCTGAAGGATGGCAGACGATTGCAAATGCAAAGGACTGGGAGGGCGTGCCCAAGCTGCAAAACGGCACCTCATTTTTCTACTTTGCGACAGATCAGTGGCGTTACGAGGACCAACCGATCAGTGATTTGGCATCACCGATCGCTGCGTCATCCCGCTACAAGCATCATGCCGATTACAATGTGATGGCAGCGCGATTAGGGTGGCTGCCGTCTTACCCGACGTTTAATCAAAATGGCATTGATCTGTACAAAGAAGCTGAAAAAGCGGGTGTAACAACACCTGAAGACGTTGGTGCGTACGTGGCCTCACAGCTTCAAGAGAAAAAGCTGAAATTTGCAATTGAAGATCCTGACAATGAAGTAAATTTCCCAAGAAATCTCTTTGTATGGCGGGCAAATCTGATTTCCAGCTCAGGAAAAGGGCATGAATATTTTCTAAAGCATTTGCTGGGGACGACAAACGGTTTGATGAATGACGACAGCGACAGCATTCGCCCTGAAGAAATTAAATGGAGGGAGCAGGCACCGGAAGGAAAGCTCGACTTGTTAATCAATCTCGATTTTCGAATGGCCGGTACGGCGCTTTATTCCGATATCGTGCTGCCGGCAGCGACATGGTATGAAAAACACGATCTCAGCAGCACAGATATGCACCCGTTCATTCATCCTTTCGCTCCGGCGATCTCGGCTCCGTGGGAATCGAAGTCAGACTGGGATATTTTCAAAGCACTGTCAAAAGCCGTTTCTGATCTGGCAGAAGAAGTCGATATGGAGCCGGTGAAAGAAGTGGTCGCGACGCCGCTACTCCATGACACCATGCAGGAATTAGCTCAGCCGTTCGGCAAAATCAATGACTGGAGCAAGGGCGAATGCGAAGCCATTCCGGGAAAAACGATGCCGAACATCCAAGTCGTTGAACGTGATTACAAGCACATCTTTCATAAAATGACCGCGCTCGGACCTTATGCCGGTTTAAAACCGAGCGGAACAAAAGGGATGAGCTGGTCGATAGCCGATGAATATGAAACACTCAAAAAGAGATTGGGAGAAATCACCTCGGACAGCGTTGCAAAGGGGTGTCCGAATATAAGTGAAGCAAAGCAGGCGGCAGAAGCGATTTTAACCCTATCGTCCACTTCTAATGGAAAAGTCGCCGTGAAAGCATGGGAATCGCTTGAAAACATCACAAACCTGAAGCTGAAAGACCTGGCGGAAGAACGGGAGGAAGAATGCTTTACGTTTGAACAAATTACAGCCCAGCCGAAAACGGTCATTACCTCTCCGGCATTTACCGGCTCAGAAAAAGGGGGACGCAGGTATTCCCCGTTTACGACGAACGTAGAAAAATTAATCCCGTGGCGAACACTGACCGGCAGACAATCTTATTATGTCGATCATGAACTGATGATGGAATTCGGTGAAACGATGGCGACATTTAAACCGATCCTCCAGCATCGTCCGTTTCTGAGCAAGCGGCCTGATCAAGAGGGAAAAGAAATCGTCCTCAATTATTTGACGCCGCATAATAAATGGTCTGTCCACAGCATGTATTTTGATTCCCTGCCAATGCTGACGTTGTTCCGCGGTGGGCCGACGGTGTGGATGAATAAAGATGATGCAGAGGATACGGATATCAAAGATAACGATTGGATTGAATGCTTTAACCGAAACGGTGTTGTCGTCGCGAGAGCGGTTTTGTCTCACCGGATTCCTAAAGGTATGGCGTTTATGCACCATGCCCAGGACCGCCACATCAACGTGCCAGGCACAAAACTGACGAATAACCGCGGAGGCACCCATAACAGCCCGACAAGGATACACGTCAAGCCGACACAGATGATTGGGGGCTATGCCCAGCTCAGCTACGGCTTTAACTATTACGGTCCAACAGGGAATCAGCGCGATCTAAACGTCGTTATCCGTAAGCTGAAGGAGGTCGATTGGCTTGAAGATTAAAGCGCAAATCGGTATGGTCATGAACTTGGATAAATGCATCGGCTGCCACACGTGCAGCGTCACCTGCAAAAACACGTGGACAAACCGTTCCGGTGCGGAATATATGTACTTTAATAATGTAGAAACAAAGCCCGGCATCGGCTACCCGAAGCAATGGGAGGACCAGGACAAATATAAAGGCGGCTGGGCATTGAAAAAAGGAAAACTCGAGCTAAAATCAGGCCCGAAAACAAATCGGCTTGCTGGCCTTTTCTATAACCCAAACCAGCCGTCGATTGATGATTACTATGAACCTTGGAACTATGATTATGAAACATTAACAAACAGCCCGCAGAAAAAACACCAGCCAGTGGCACGCCCAAAATCGTCGCTGACGGGGGATTTCATGAATATTGAATGGGGCCCGAATTGGGAGGATGATCTCGCAGGCGGCCATATTACGGGGCTTGAGGATCCAAATGTGCAAAAGATGGAGGAATCGATCAAAACAGAATTCGATGAGGTTTTTATGATGTATCTGCCGCGTATTTGTGAGCACTGCATCAACCCGGCGTGCGTTTCCTCTTGTCCTTCCGGCGCCATGTACAAACGCGAGGAAGACGGCATTGTGCTTGTGGATCAAAACGCATGCCGGTCATGGAGATATTGTGTCTCATCCTGCCCTTATAAAAAAGTCTATTTTAACTGGCAAACGAACAAAGCGGAAAAATGCACCCTCTGCTTTCCGCGTTTGGAGGCGGGACTGCCGACTATCTGCTCCGAAACGTGTGTAGGCAGAATCCGCTATCTCGGCGTCATGTTGTACGATGCGGACAAAGTGGAGGAAGCGGCATCTGTTGAAAATGAAAAGGATCTTTACCATTCCCAATTGGACGTTTTTCTTGATCCGAATGACCCTGAAGTTGCCAAACTGGCAAAAGAACAAGGCATCCCGACAGAATGGATAGAGGCTGCACTGCAATCGCCCATTTATAAGATGATCATCGACTGGAAAATCGCCCTGCCGCTTCATCCGGAGTATCGGACATTGCCGATGGTTTGGTACATTCCGCCTTTGAGTCCAATCATGAATCTCTTTGAAGGAGAGGGAAGCCGGCAAACAGCGGAAGATATTTTTCCGGCTATCGACCAAATGAGGATTCCGATTGACTATTTGGCGCAGCTATTAACGGCCGGTGATACAGATCATATTCGGTCGACATTAAAGAAAATGTCTGTCATGCGCCAGTATATGAGAGCAGTCCAGACAAATAAATCAATCGACCCGGCACTGATCTCCAGTGTCGGCTTAACAGAACAGCAAATTGAAGACATGTATCGGCTGCTTGCGATCGCCAAATACGATGACCGATTTGTGATTCCGAGCAGCCACCGAGAAGAAGTGTCTGATTTATACGCTGAACAAGGGAGCTGCGGCTTATCATTTTCAGGCGATCCCGGCTCTTGTTTTTAACTTTTGATAAACGAGGTGTAACAAGATGAACACCACAGACCGGCAAATCACGTTCTCCGCTCTTTCCTGTCTTCTTTCCTATCCGGATGAAGAGTGGAGAGCCGAGCTTCCCGAGTGGAATGCTCTTATCCATGACATCAGCAACCATCAAATTCGGGAGAAGCTGCTGCACTTTTTAGAGGCGTCAGCCAGCTTTTCTCAAGAAACGCTGATTGAACACTACGTCTATACGTTCGACTTCGGAAAAAAAACGAATATGTACGTCACTTACTTTAATTCAGGTGAGCAAAGAGAACGCGGCGTTGAATTGCTGCATTTAAAGAACACATATCAGCAATCCGGCTTCCTGCCGACAGAGAAAGAGCTGCCTGATTATTTGCCGCTTATGCTGGAATTTGCCGCGGTTGCAGAGATTGAAGCAGCGAGAAGCGTGTTTGAGAAATATCTGTCCAATGTGAGGGAACTGGCATCCCGCCTCGGAAAAAATGACAGCATATATGCGGAGCTGCTGTACGTGCTGCTGGCCGCGCTGAAAAACATCGGCGTACGTGAAAGCATTGAAGGGGCTGTTCAGGCATGAGCGGGCAGATCCTGTGGGGCGTGATGCCATACATTGTAATAACAATCTTTATCGGCGGCCATATTTACCGCTACCAGCATGACCAATTTGGGTGGACGGCGAAATCCAGCGAGCTGTTAGAAAAGAAAAAACTTGCGGCGGGCAGTACACTTTTTCACTGGGGCATGCTGTGCGTTATCGGCGGGCATCTCATGGGAATTCTGATCCCGGAAGCCGTGTACACTTCTATTGGCATTTCAGAGCATGCTTATCACAAGATGGCGATTGGCGCAGGCCTGCCGGCGGGGATTGTGGCATGTACCGGACTTTTCATCCTGACGTACAGAAGGCTGTTTGACAAAAGAATCCGCAAAACAAGCTCGCTATCGGATATCCTTATTCTCATCCTGCTGCTGTTCATGATGCTGTCAGGCGTTGCCGCCACGTTTCTAAACATTGATTCGAAAGGATTTGATTACCGGACAACAGTCGGGCCGTGGTTCAGGGAGATCTTTTTGTTCAGCCCTGACGCCTCTTTGATGGGGAGTGTCCCGCTATGGTTTAAGCTTCATATCATGATAGGGTACATCATTTTTATCCTGTGGCCGTTTACAAGATTGGTACACGTGTTCAGTCTGCCGCTCAAGTATTTGACACGAAGCTATGTCGTGTATCGAAAACGCTCGTAAAAATCCCCCTTGAAAGAGGGGGATTTTTTATGATGATGGAAACAAGTCTTACAAAACAGTTTGATAAAAAAATAAAAACGTAAGATATTTTCTGCCAAGGTAATGGCTGGGCGGCCAGGAATCCTGGTATGTTTGTATTTGGAAATAACATTTTAATAAGGAGAGTGAAGAATGAAGCGGATTTTACTCATTGTAGCTGCTTGTCTTATGACAAGCGCGGGGGTCCTGACACTCAGACATTCTCACGTATTAACCGGCGGGACAGCCGGATTGTCACTAAGCCTGACATACTTGTTTCATTCCTCGTTTGCCATGATCTTCTTTCTGATCAATATCCCGTTTTACGTGTTTTCTCTCATCAGAATGGGCATTCAATTCACCCTATCTACTGTATTTGCAGTCACAGCGCTGACTCTGTTTACAAGCGCGGATCACTGGCTGCCGTCTGTCTCTTTTTCGCCGTTTGCCGGGGCAATTTGCGGCGGTGCGCTGATTGGGTTGGGCTTGTCGCTCATGTTTTATCATCAGGCTTCGCTCGGCGGCGCCAATATTCTTGCTTTATTTCTGCAAAAGCGCTACGGATGGAATCCGGGTACGGTTAATTTCCTCTTCGACTTTGGCGTAGTGCTGGTCGGCATTTTCTCCGTCGGATTGCTGAAAGGGCTCTTTTCCTTAGTGTCGATTGCGGTCACGGGCCTGATCGTCAGCTTCTTCAAAAATAAAATCAAAAGCAGCTATTCCCTCAATCCGGCCATGCTCCAGAACATCACATCCGGCCAATCTCAGGAAGCTTCTTCATAAGCCTTTTCGCATCTTGCGGAGAGGCTTTTTACATAGAAGGTTTATCGATTAGAAAAAAGAGGTAATACGGATGTAATCGAATCAGATTGGAGAGAATCAGGATGCTGAAAAGGAGACTGGAATTTTTCTTTTTATATATGATGCTTATCGGAGCATATGTCATATGGGTTTTTCCGGTTTCCAGACTTGAGTTTTACGGGGGATTGCTTTGCTATGTCAGCATTATTTTGTTCAGCATCTATTCATTAATTCTTGAAAACCGCACATCGCAGCACACGCTGCTATGGATCCACATTCTTGTCTTTTTTCCGATCGCAGGCTACATGTTTTATCTGTTTTCCGGACAGCTTTATGTAAAAGGGAAGCTGTTCAAGACAAAACGAATGCACAACAGGGAAAAGCTCAGGAAGCTGTTTGACATGGAGGAAACGCCGGAAGTGACAGGGCTGAAAGACAATCAGGAGAGATTCTTTACGTATTCCATCAGGGCTGCCCATATGAATATCAATACGAAAAGCAAGATCAAAGTGCTGAAAAACGGTGAAGAAACCTTTCCGCACCTTTTCAAAGCGATGAGGAAAGCGAAATCTTATATACATATTGAATACTACATGTTTAAATCAGACATGCTTGGCCGCGGCATGATGGACATTATGATGGAAAAAGCGCGCCAGGGTGTCGATGTAAGGTTTTTATATGACGCCGCAGGAAGCATCAAGCTGGAAAGAAGAGACATCATGAAAATGAAACAAGCGGGAGTGGACATCGTTCCGTTTTCTCCGCTGAAATACGGGTTCTTCAATCAGAAGCTGAATTTCAGAAATCACCGGAAGATCGTCATCATCGACGGAAAAACCGGTTTTGTCGGCGGATTAAATGTCGGGAAGGAATATATCAGCAGAGATCCGGACATCGGGTTTTGGAGAGATACTCATCTGCGGCTGGAAGGCGAAATTGTGCAAACGCTTCACGCCATCTTTATGCTCGATTGGGAATACGTCTCCAATGAAGTGTTAATTGATCAAGAGGAGTACAATACCCCGGTTCCCGTGGAAGGAGAGGGCATTTACCAAGTTGTCGCGACAGGCCCTGACATGAAGGAAAGCATGAGCGACCTTTATTATGAAATGATTTCTTCAGCACAGAAATCAATATGGATCGCTACACCTTATTTCGTACCGAATGAATCCATTCGCACGGCGCTGAAAGCAGCGGCGACTAAAGGCGTAGAAGTAAGGGTCATGGTGCCGGAGAAGAATGATAGCTTTTTGACGCAATACGCATCAAGATCCTATTTCCCAGAGCTGCTTCTCGAAGGCATAGAGGTGTATTCTTATCAAAAAGGCTTCATGCACCAAAAAGTCATGATTGTAGATGGCGATCTCGCCTCCGTCGGCACCGCGAATATGGACATGCGCAGCTTCCAGCTCAACTTTGAAGTAAACGTGTTCTTCACGGATGCCGATGCGATCCGCACCCTTGAAGCCCATTTCGAAGAGGATATGCTGGACAGTGAAAAACTCAGCCCTGTCGGCTTTTATAAAAGGGGAATGACCGACCGGACAAAAGAATCCTTAGCCCGTCTGTTTTCAGGTGTTCTGTAAAAAAGAAATCTCATCTATAAAAAATGCCGGTGTATAGTATAATTGAAAAAATTATCAGTTATTTATGCATTGGGGGAAGATAGGGTGCTGCGGCAATTTTTTTCGTATTATAAACCATACAAAACGTTATTCTTTCTCGATTTTTTCTCGGCCATCGCGGGAGGCTTAATGGAGCTGAGTTTTCCTTTAATCGTCAATTATTTTATTGACACCTTGCTTCCGGGCAGGGACTGGGGGCTGATCATCGCGACCTCAATCGGCTTATTTGCGGTTTATGCGCTCAGCTCGGCTCTCCAGTATATCGTCACATACTGGGGACACATGCTCGGGATTAATATCGAGACCGATATGAGAAAGTCGCTTTTTGACCATTTGCAAAAGCTCTCGTTCAAATTTTACGACAACAACAAGACGGGAACGCTGATGTCGAAGCTGACAAACGATTTAATGTACATCGGCGAAGTTGCCCATCATGGCCCGGAAGACCTGTTCATTGCCATCATGACCATTCTCGGGGCGTTCGGTGTCATGCTGTTTATTAACTGGCAGCTTGCATTATTAACGTTTATCATCATGCCGATTGTCATTTGGCTAGCGCTTTATTTCAACAAAAAAATGACCAGAGCGTTTACCACGCTGAACAAAGATATCGGAGACTTCAGCGCGCGTGTAGAAAATAATATCGGCGGGATCCGGCTTGTGCAGGCGTTCGGCAATGAATCATTTGAAAAAGAACGCTTCGCTGTTAACAATCAGCGTTTCCGTGTCACAAAGCTTTCCTCATATAAAATCATGGCGAAAAATGGCTCAATCAGCTATATGCTGACTCGGTTTGTCACGCTGTTTGTGCTTTTGTGCGGAACGTGGTTTGTCATTCGCGGCTCTTTATCGTACGGGGAATTCGTGGCGTTTGTGCTCCTGACGAATGTGCTATTCAGGCCCATTGATAAAATTAACGCGATTATCGAAATGTATCCGAGAGGAATTGCCGGTTTCAAAAGCTATATGGAACTGATGGAGACAGAGCCGGATATTCAGGATTCTCCTGATGCGAGAGACGTTTCCGGTCTGAAGGGCAATATCTGCTATGAACACGTTTCATTTGGCTATGATGAGCATCACCACGTCCTCAATGACATTAACCTGTCCATTCAAGCGGGGGAAACGGTTGCGTTCGTCGGTCCGTCAGGTGCGGGAAAATCGACACTTTGCAGTCTGCTTCCGCGCTTTTACGAAGCATCGGAGGGTGACATTACGATCGACGGCATCAGCATTAAAGACATGACGCTGTCTTCGCTGCGGGGTCAGATTGGCGTCGTGCAGCAGGACGTTTTCTTATTCTCGGGCACGCTTCGAGAAAATATCGCCTACGGCCGATTAGACGCATCAGAAGAAGACATTTGGCAGGCTGTGAAGCAGGCGCATCTGGAAGAGCTCGTCCATCACATGCCGGATGGGCTGGATACCATTATCGGTGAACGGGGCGTTAAGCTTTCCGGCGGTCAAAAACAGCGCCTGTCAATTGCACGGATGTTCTTGAAAAATCCGTCGATCCTGATACTCGACGAAGCAACCTCTGCCCTAGATACAGAAACAGAAGCGGCGATCCAAAAGGCGCTGCAAGAATTGTCCGAGGGGCGCACGACGCTCGTCATCGCCCACAGGCTGGCGACAATCAAAGACGCGGACAGGATTGTGGTCGTCACAAACAACGGTATTGAAGAACAAGGCCGCCATCAAGACCTGATCAAAGCCGGAGGTCTTTACAGCAGGCTGCATCAAGCGCAATTCGGGCAAATGGTGCAGCTATAAGAGGGGAATATGAACAGAAAAAAATGTGCTCTAGAGGATGGAAGCATCGATTGGCTGGATGAATTTGAAGGTGAAGGCGATAACGGTTACAGTGCGGCGTTTTATCAAACTATTGATACTGTCATTTTAGGCCGGAGCACATATGAACACGTCAAAATTCTTACACCGGTTTTCCCGTATCAGGATAAAACCGGTTCAGCTTCATTATGTCAGACCATAAGAAAAAGGATAGACAAGAAAAACATGTCTATCCTTTTTGTATTGTATGTAAGTTAGAGTGCTTCTTTTTCAGCAGGCTCGATAATTTTTTGGAACTTTTCAATCAGCTGTGATGCTTTAGTTCCTTCGACTACAATCAGATATTCATTTTCATCATGAGCCATACGGAACGTCTCAAGCTCAATTAAGCTTTTGATTTTGCACATTGTTTTCTTTGAATAAATATAAACCTCGTGGCTTCCAGAATGGCACATTTTATATAGATGAATCAAATTTCTTAAAGTAAATGCCTGTGCGGCTACTTTTAGAGACTTGATGTTTTTCATAATCTTTCTCCTCCATCGGTTGGTGTCTTATATAGCGTATGTTCCCAGAGCGGACAAAATGTAAACCTAATATGGCACATTTATAATTTCCATTGAAGCGTGCCGCCGCCGATGCGTTTGACACCGCGGATGGAGCTTAATTCATCCATCAGGCGAAGAAGCGCCTTGTCTTTCTGTTTTGCTTCGATCATGAAATCAATATTTGTTCCCCATTGTCTGAAGCGCTCTAACAGCGGCAGCAAAAAATTGGCGTCAACATAATCGGCATGGCTGCGTATGGCTTGCTCCGATTTTGGGGAAGACAGGTGAACCTTTGGCTGCAGCCCTATCCGCTCCCACGTTTTGATCATCCGGGGCAGTGCTTCATTCAGGTCGGCGTGATCATCTGGATTGGCGTAAAAATGATGAAAATCAAAGACAAACGGAATATCCTCTTGTTCACAGACCTGAAGCGTTTCTTCTGTCGTATAGGTTTTATCATCGTTTTCCAGCGTCATCCGCTGTTTGATCTCCTGCGGCAGCTGCTTCATATTTTGGTGAAATTGAGCAGTGGCGGTGTCTTTATCTCCGTAAGCGCCGCCAATATGAATATTGATTATGGAGCGATCAGCAATGCCCATGGCTTCAAGCATGCGGTAGTGATACGCCATATCGGTCACCGCATTTTTTGTGACGTTTTCCTTCGGGCTCGTAAACAGAGTGAATTGGTTTGGGTGAAAGCTTGTTCGCAGATGATGTGATTTAACAAGCTCTCCAATCTCCCGGAACTCTTTCTGAAATGGCGTTACAAAGTCCCACATGACATCGGGATGCGTGGCCAGCGGCACAATCGAACTGGAAAAACGGTACAAAGGAATACCGTGGCCGATGATATAGTGAAGGGTTCTCATCGTATTACGTAGATTGGCTCTTGTCACAGTCAGCAGGGCTTCTTTTCTTTCATCCTTTGAAAGCTTGGAATAACGCGCGAATGTCAACGTTTTAGCGGGAGACGCCTCCCAAAGGCTCATCGCGTTTGAAACGAACCCGAATCTGAAAATCATAGGAACTCTCCTTTATAAAAAATAAGATAATGCTCTGCCTAGCCATTCCGCCGGGCGCTGTCTAAACGTACGCTCTTTGAATTTCTCCTTTGTCAGCAGCTCCGACCTATTAATATCCTCTTCAATCGTGGCATAGACTTCTTTTGTAAAAGCCTTATCATCGATTTCAACATTCACCTCTTCATTTAAAAAAAAGCTTCGCTGATCAAAATTGGCTGTGCCGATGATGCTGAAGTGATCGTCAATGATCAGGGCTTTCACATGATAAAACCCCTGGTAAAAACGGTAGATAAGACAGCCGGCATCCAAGAGCTCCGAATAATACGTAAAAGCTGCCTCTCTGACCAGCGGATGATCTGATTTCATCGGCACAATGATCGTAACCGCTACACCGTTTTTTCTTGCTTTGACCAATGCCTGCTGAATCGGTTTTGTCGGAATATAGTAAGGTGTGCAAATGGTGATGTGGTCTTTTGCCTGCGCGATATTAGCCAAATACGTTTTTTCAAGAGAATAACCATCAGTCGCATAAATCTGATGAGAGATATTCCCTTGCGGAAGCTCCGGCCAAACTTCCGGATCCAGTTCAGCTGATCCGGTATTCCGTTTCAGATCGGTTGTAAAAAGCGTCTGAAGATCGTGGACACCTTCTCCCTTCATGCGCAGGTGATAATCCTCCCAATTGCCGAATTTCGCCTTTTTTCCAAGGTATTCTTCACCGATGTTAAACCCGCCGATATAACCGATTCTTCCGTCTATGACAGCGATTTTTCGGTGATTTCGTTTTTGCATATGGAAAAAGAAAAAAGGAAAACGGGGCTTGTTAAGAAAATGAACATGAACCCCGGCATGTTTCATCGTCTCCAGCGCCGGTTTTTTAATGTTTTGGCTGCCTGACCAATCCAGCAGCAAATAAACAGAAACACCAGCTTTAGCTTTAGCTTTCAGCAGCGTAAACATATTGTGGCTGACCTCATCATTTTTCATAATAAAAAACATCACGTGAACAGAGGAAACGGCCTGGCGGATGTCTTCCATCATCCGTTCGACAAGATCAGCGCCGCAGTGGATCATTTCGATATCACTCTTCTTTTTCGAAAAAACAGGCTCGTACGCGTTTTTTTTATAAACGGCGCGACCCATGAAGATATCAAGCAGAATAAAAGTCAATAGTATGATGACAATGATGAGGATTACAAAAAATATCTTCATTCCGGCACTCCTTTCCGTAGTAAAGGTAGTGTGCCCGAACAGCAGGAATTTAATTATTGACTGAACACTCATTCATTATTTATCATAAAGATAATCTTTAACAGATTCGAGGGTAGGGGATCGCGGTCTTTATCAGTAAAAAGGGGGAATTAAAATGAGCGGCTTTCTCATCGCAAATGCATTGTTATTTCTGATTGTAACCGCTTACGCTGTCTATTTGTTTATCTACTTGGTTAAAACGAGACTGGCCTACATCAGGCTTGGGCAGAAAGAACACTTTGATCAACGGATTAAGGAACGGCTTCGCGCCATATGGGTAAATGTATTCGGACAGAAAAAACTGCTCAAGGACAAGAAAAGCGGAATCATTCACATCATGTTTTTCTACGGATTTATTTTGGTTCAGTTCGGAGCAATTGACTTTATCATCAAAGGACTGGCCCCCGATCGGAATCTGCCGCTTGGCCCTGTCTATCCCGCCTTCACTTTTTTTCAGGAGATCGTTACATTTCTCATTTTAATTGCTGTGGGCTGGGCATTCTACAGACGTTATATCGAAAAGCTCGTCAGGCTGAAACGCGATTTCAAAGCAGGACTCGTTCTTATTTTTATCGGAGGATTGATGCTGACCGTTCTGGCTGGAAACGGGATGAACCTGATCTGGCATGAGCACGGGCTTTCGTGGAGCGAGCCGATTGCATCAGGTATCGCGTTTTTGCTTAGCGGAGTCGGGGAAACAGGTGCGGCGGTCATTTTCTATATCGCATGGTGGGTGCACCTTCTGTTTTTGCTGAGCTTTTTAGTGTACGTGCCTCAGTCGAAGCATGCCCACTTAATCGCCGGACCGGCAAATGTCTTTTTCAATAGAATGGAGTCACCCGGTAAGCTTGAAAAAATTGATTTTACCGACGAAACGAAAGAAAGCTACGGAGCGGGAAAAATTGAAGATTTCCGGCAGTCCCAGCTGCTTGATCTGTACGCATGCGTCGAGTGCGGCCGCTGCACCAATATGTGCCCAGCAACAGGCACCGGAAAAATGCTGTCGCCGATGGACTTAATTTTGCGTCTCAGAGACCATCTCACTGAAAAAGGCGCCGCCGTCACCTCGCGCTCGCCATGGGTGCCCGCGGCAGCGTTCCGGCACACAAGAGGCAATCAGCTGGCTGCGGCGTCAGCGGGCAGCGGATCGCAGGAAGCCGCGGCAGCGCTAGATTACAATCCGAGCTTGATCGGAGACGTCATTACAGAGGAAGAAATTTGGGCGTGCACCACTTGCCGGAATTGTGAGGATCAATGTCCGGTTATGAACGAACACGTGGATAAAATCATCGACCTTCGCCGCTACCTCGTTTTGACAGAAGGAAAAATGGATAGTGATGCACAGCGCGCCATGACCAGTATCGAGCGGCAGGGAAATCCGTGGGGCCTCAACCGCAAGGAACGCGAAAATTGGCGTGACGCGGCGCCGGATGTTGAGATTCCGACCGTAAAAGAAATGAAAAAAGAAGGGAAAGAATTTGAATACCTGTTCTGGGTCGGTTCCATGGGGTCTTACGACAACAGAAGCCAGAAAATCGCGATTTCTTTTGCCAAGCTGCTCAATCACGCCGGCGTGTCCTTTGCGATCCTCGGCAATAAAGAAAAAAATTCAGGAGACACGCCGCGCCGCCTTGGAAATGAATTTTTATTCCAAGAGCTGGCTGAGAAGAATATCTCTGAATTTGAAAAAAATCATGTCAACAAAATCGTTACGATCGACCCCCATGCATACAATTTATTTAAAAACGAGTATCCTGATTTCGGCTTTGAAGGCGAGGTTTATCATCACACAGAGGTGTTGGCTGAGCTGGTGAGGAACGGAAAATTAAAACCGCGGCACCCGCTTCAAGAGGCGATTACCTTCCACGATTCATGCTATTTGGGCCGCTACAACGAAGTTTATGATCCGCCGAGAGAGATTTTGAATGCCATTCCGGGCGTGCAGCTAATTGAAATGGAGAGAAGCAGGGAAACCGGCATGTGCTGCGGCGCCGGCGGGGGGTTAATGTGGATGGAGGAAGAAACAGGCAACAGGATTAACGTCGCGAGGACAGAGCAAGCGCTCGCGGTCAACCCATCGGTGATCAGCTCAGGCTGTCCTTACTGTCTCACGATGCTCGGGGATGGCACAAAGGCGAAAGAAGCCGAAGACAAAGTCAAAACGTATGACGTCGCCGAGCTTCTGGCCCAATCTGTCTTAGGTGCTGATATGAAAATGGGGGAGAAGCCATGAAGTTTTCATTATCAGAAGAACACGAGATGATCAGGAAATTGGTGCGTGATTTTGCGAAGCATGAGGTGGCCCCGACAGCCGCAGAACGCGACGAAAAAGAACGCTTCGACCGTGAGCTGTTTCGGGAAATGGCGAATCTGGGGCTGACGGGAATTCCATGGCCTGAAGATTATGGGGGAATCGGAAGTGACTATCTGGCCTACGTCATCGCGGTGGAGGAACTGTCGAAAGTGTGCGCCTCCACCGGTGTGACGCTTTCCGCCCATATCTCTCTTTGCAGCTGGCCGCTGTTTGCCTTTGGGACGGATGAGCAGAAGACAGATCATTTGACACAACTGGCCCTAGGAGAGAAAATCGGCGGTTTTGCTTTGACCGAAGCAGGATCCGGCTCTGACGCCGGCGGCATGAAAACAACTGCTGAACAAATCGGCGATGACTATGTGTTAAATGGCTCAAAAGTGTTTATTACGAACGGCGGCATCGCGGATATTTACATTGTTTTTGCAGTCACCGATCCCGAGAAAAAGAAAAAAGGCATTTCCGCTTTTATTGTAGAAAAGGAATTCGAAGGTTTTTTGACAGGCAAGAAAGAAAAGAAGCTGGGCATCCGTTCGTCTCCGACAACGGAAATCATGTTCGAAGATTGTGTTGTACCTGCAGCAAACCGTCTCGGAGAAGAAGGGGAGGGTTTCAAAATTGCCATGAAGACGCTTGACGGAGGCAGAAACGGCATTGCTGCTCAAGCCGTGGGCATCGCACAGGGAGCGCTTGATGCGGCGCTTCAATACGCAAAAGAGAGAAAGCAATTCGGAAAATCGATCGCAGAGCAGCAGGGCATTGCTTTTAAACTCGCGGATATGGCTACAATGATAGAAGCTTCAAGGCTATTGACCTATCAGGCGGCATGGCTGGAATCATCAGGCCTTCCATATGGAAAAGCTTCCGCCATGTCCAAACTGCTGGCGGGGGATACGGCAATGAAGGTGACGACCGAAGCCGTGCAGATTTTCGGCGGCTATGGCTATACAAAAGATTATCCGGTTGAACGCTATATGCGTGATGCAAAAATCACGCAAATCTATGAAGGCACTCAAGAAATTCAAAGACTTGTCATCTCCAGAATGCTCGCGGAATAACGCAAAACATCTATCAGTCGGAACACTCTTGTAAAATTATTTAAATTAACGCTGTTAAGGGTAGCATATTCTGTTTTATTTTGTTTATAATGAGAGGTATGGTTTGTATAAGAACGATACAAAATCGCTTTCATTAATGATAAAACAGATACATATAAGTAATAGAAAGGGAGTGTCCGACCTTGGGTATCAAACAATATTCACAGGAAGAGCTAAAGGAAATGGCTTTAGTTGAAATCGCTCACGAATTATTTGAAGAACATAAAAAACCAGTTCCTTTTCAGGAGCTTTTAAATGAAATTGCGTCTTTGCTCGGCGTGGCAAAAGAAGAGCTTGGAGACCGCATCGCTCAATTTTATACAGATTTAAACATTGACGGCCGCTTCCTGGCGCTTTCTGACCAGACTTGGGGACTTCGCAGCTGGTATCCGTATGATCAGCTTGACGAAGAAACGCAGCCGACCGTCAAGGCGAAAAAGAAAAAAGCCAAGAAAGTAGTCGAAGAAGATCTTGACCTTGACGAGTTTGAAGAGATCGATGAAGACGACATTGATTTAGATGTAGTCGAGGAAGAACTTGATATTGAGGCTGACGATTTTGACGATGAAGATCTTGATGAAGACGACGATGATCTAGAGATCGAAGAGGATATTATTGATGAAGATGATGAAGATGATGAAGATCTTGATGATGAAGATGAGGATCTCAAATAGTAATAGATCATCTTTAAAACAATCTTGACTTTCAAAGTCGAACTATGTAGTATGTATTTTGGGCTCTTCAAAAACGAAGAGAGAACATAGTGCGTTATGCTCCCTTTCAAGAAATTGAAAGGGAGCTTTCTTATTTTCACCCCTCATTTTTCTTATAAATCATTTAAAAGGCTAAATGATTTTCTATAAAACAGTACATTTTAAACATGTAGCTATGAGCGAAGAGAGGAGCAAACGAAATGACGAAATATATTTTTGTAACCGGGGGAGTCGTATCCTCGCTTGGAAAGGGTATTGTAGCAGCTTCATTGGGGCGTTTGCTGAAAAACCGCGGACTGAACGTGACGATTCAAAAATTTGATCCATACATTAACGTCGACCCGGGAACGATGAGCCCATACCAGCACGGTGAAGTATTCGTAACGGATGACGGCGCAGAAACAGACTTGGACCTTGGTCACTATGAGCGTTTTATCGACATCAACCTGAATAAATTCAGCAACGTAACAACTGGTAAAATTTATTCAACAGTTCTTAAAAAAGAACGACGCGGAGACTACCTTGGCGGAACCGTACAGGTTATCCCGCACATCACAAACGAATTGAAAGACCGTGTTTACCGTGCGGGGAAAGAAACAAACGCGGATGTCGTCATTACAGAAATTGGCGGTACTGTCGGAGATATCGAATCACTGCCATTCCTTGAAGCGATCCGCCAAATGAAGAGCGACATCGGCCGTGAAAATGTAATGTACATCCACTGCACGCTTGTTCCTTACATTAAGGCTGCGGGCGAATTGAAAACAAAACCGACACAGCATAGCGTAAAAGAATTACGCAGCTTGGGCATTCAGCCAAACATCATCGTCGTGCGTACAGAAATGCCGATTTCTCAAGATATGAAAGATAAAATCGCGCTATTCTGCGACATCGATACAAAAGCGGTGATCGAGTGTGAGGATGCGGACAACCTTTACTCCATTCCGCTTGAACTTCAAAAACAAGGGCTTGATAAGCTTGTTTGCGAGCACATGCAATTGGCATGCAAAGAAGCTGAAATGTCAGAGTGGAAAGAGCTTGTTAACAAGGTTAGCAATCTGTCTCAAACGATTACGATCGGCCTTGTCGGGAAATACGTTGAGCTTCCTGACGCATACATCTCTGTTGTCGAGTCTCTCCGCCATGCGGGTTATGCGTTTGACACAGATGTAAAAGTGAAATGGATCAATGCAGAAGAAGTGACAGAAAGCAACATCCAGGAGCTCACAAGCGGAACGGACGGTATTATCGTGCCGGGCGGATTCGGAGACCGCGGTGTTGAAGGCAAAATCGTTGCAACCAAATACGCGCGTGAAAACAATATTCCATTCTTGGGTATTTGCTTGGGTATGCAGGTTGCGTCTATTGAATACGCACGTAATGTATTGGGCTTAAAAGGTGCTCACTCTGCGGAAATTGATCCGTCAACTCAATACCCAATTATTGACCTTCTTCCTGAACAGAAGGATGTTGAGGATCTTGGAGGAACGCTTCGTCTCGGCCTTTACCCTTGTAAGCTTGAAGAAGGCACGAAAGCCTTTGAAGTGTATCAGGATGAAGTGGTGTACGAGCGTCACCGCCACCGTTATGAATTCAACAACGAATTCAGACAGCAAATGGAAGATCAAGGCTTCGTATTCTCAGGCACAAGCCCTGACGGACGCCTTGTTGAAATCATCGAGCTAAAAGATCACCCTTGGTTCGTGGCTTCTCAGTTCCATCCAGAATTCAAGTCCAGACCGACGAGACCTCAGCCTCTATTCAAAGGCTTTATCGGAGCGTCTGTCGAAGCTGCAAATCAGAAGTAATTAAAAAAGACTTGCCGTTTGTCAATAGCGGGCAAGTCTTTTTTATTTGTTTCCTGCAAGATACAGCATGTACAATAAGATATTATGCATACTCTTGCAGAATTTCTTTTAATGTAAACGATAAAGCATGGTAGACATACAGTGCTGTCATTAAAGAGGGAAATCCATAACGGGTGCCGTCTTCATCGGGAACGAGCGGCATTTTTAATTTAGAATCAATATGCACATCGCAATATTGTTCAATTCCCGTACTGTCTTTGGCTGCCGGCGATACGCATACGACTCCCGTACCTTTTTCATAAAGCTCTTTCGCGAGCGCCTGCTCTTCGGCTGTGCCGGTCCCTGAGCAAAACATCAGCACTCTGTCGCTTTCTGTCACTTCCTCAGCGCTTTCTGGAAAGGCTTTGACAGATGGGAAGGGTTCGCTGCTTTCGGTCGCCTCATAAAAGACGCCCTGAAGCTCATTAGCTCCGTATAAATAAATGGAATGTCCGCTGATCACTGCTTGAGCAAGCAGCCGCGCCCCATCTTCAATCGCGTCAGATTCCTTATCCTGAATGCGGGAAAAAATACCTGTTAACTGCGTCGTAAATATTTTCAACATAAGTGAATCCTCCTTTATAACGTACAATATCAGTATACAGCAAAAGAGAAAATGCTCAGAAAATGTCGTAAAGTAGACTATTATAATTAAAGGAAATAGGAAAATCAAACAGAATACATACACTACTGCTTACTTTTGACGAAAATCATAACATTGGGGTGTAAAATGATGAATGAAAAAATTTTAATCGTTGATGATCAATACGGTATACGTATTTTGCTTAACGAAGTATTCAATAAAGAAGGCTACCAGACGTTTCAGGCTGCAAATGGCCTGCAGGCGCTTGACATCGTGACAAAAGAACGGCCCGACCTTGTGCTTCTGGACATGAAAATTCCCGGCATGGACGGTATCGAAATCTTAAAACGGATGAAGGTCATTGACGAGAACATCCGTGTGATTATCATGACGGCATACGGAGAGCTCGACATGATCCAGGAATCAAAGGAACTGGGCGCTTTGACGCACTTTGCGAAGCCGTTTGATATCGATGAAATTAGAGACGCCGTGAAAAAATATCTGCCCCTGAAGTCTAACTGACAAAAAGAAGAAACAAATGAATCATGTCATTGTGTTGCCGATTTGTCGAAAAGTTGGTATTCTAGTTATGGAGAAAAAGCGATCTGGTATTTACATATGACAGCAATAGATGGGTCATGCTAGGGTGGAAAGCTTTTTTCGCTAGAAGACAATCAGGCTACATAAGGAGGACATTCGACATGCCTTTAGTTTCTATGACGGAAATGTTGAATACAGCTAAAGAAAAAGGTTATGCTGTAGGACAATTTAACTTAAACAACCTTGAGTTTACTCAAGCCATTTTACAAGCAGCTGAAGAAGAAAAATCTCCAGTGATCCTTGGTGTTTCCGAAGGTGCGGGACGCTACATGGGCGGCTTCAAAACAGTCGTTGCTATGGTAAAAGCACTTATGGAAGAGTACAAAGTGACAGTTCCTGTTGCGATTCACTTAGACCACGGTTCAAGCTTTGAATCTTGTGCGAAAGCGATTCATGCAGGTTTCACATCTGTAATGATCGACGCTTCTCACCATCCATTTGAAGAAAACGTAGCAACAACTTCTAAAGTTGTTGAGCTTGCTCATTTCCACGGAGTATCTGTAGAAGCTGAGCTTGGAACAGTCGGCGGACAAGAAGATGACGTTATCGCTGAAGGCGTAATCTACGCTGATCCTAAAGAGTGCCAAGAGCTTGTTGAGCGCACTGGCATCGACTGCCTTGCACCTGCACTAGGTTCTGTTCACGGCCCTTACAAAGGTGAGCCAAACCTTGGCTTCAAAGAGATGGAAGAGATCGGAAACACAACTGGTCTTCCGCTAGTTCTTCACGGCGGTACTGGAATTCCGACTGCTGACATCAAAAAAGCAATTTCACTTGGTACAGCTAAAATCAACGTGAATACTGAAAACCAAATTTCTTCTGCAAAAGCTGTTCGCGAAACATTGGCAGCTAAGCCTGACGAGTACGATCCACGTAAATATCTTGGACCAGCTCGTGAAGCGATCAAAGAAACAGTTATCGGTAAAATGCGTGAATTTGGTTCTTCAAACCAAGCTTAATTCAATTGGAACGTTTATAGCCGCCTGACAGCTTGACAGGCGGTTTTCCGTCTATCTTTAGAAAGCGCAATCATATTCGCAGTTCAGAAAATTTCTTAATCAGGGAGGCTTTTGAAAATGTTATTCTTTGTTGATACAGCCAATATTGATGAAATTAAAGAAGCGAATGAACTAGGAATTCTTGCCGGTGTAACCACGAATCCTAGTTTAGTAGCGAAAGAAGCTAACGTATCATTCCACGACCGTCTTCGCGAGATCACAGACGTCGTGAAAGGCTCTGTAAGCGCAGAGGTTATTTCTTTGAAAGCTGAGGAAATGATCGAGGAAGGAAAAGAACTGGCGAAAATCGCTCCGAACATCACGGTGAAGATCCCGATGACGTCTGATGGCTTAAAAGCGGTAAGAGCACTTACTGACTTAGGCATCAAAACAAACGTCACATTGATCTTCAATGCTAACCAGGCGCTTCTCGCTGCCAGAGCTGGGGCAACGTATGTATCTCCATTCCTGGGACGTTTAGATGACATCGGCCACAACGGACTTGACCTGATTTCAGACGTCAAAGCGATTTTTGACATTCACGGTCTTGACACGCAAATCATTGCAGCGTCAATCCGTCATCCGCAGCACGTGACAGAAGCGGCTCTAAGAGGGGCTCATATCGGCACAATGCCGCTGAAAGTCATTCATGCGCTCACTAAGCATCCGTTAACAGACAAAGGAATTGAACAATTCCTGGCAGACTGGAATAAATAATCGCAAAGGGCGGCAAACAGCTTATATGCCTGTTTGCCGCAACCTTTGTTTTCACCGTCTGATACAGCGGACCTACAGATGTTGACGCCGCTTTACAGAGAAGGAATCATTGGGCTGCAGAAGCTGATATCGGAATGAAGGGTTTGCGTACTGCTTTTGCCGGATGACGATGATGTCTCTCGAGCCGGCGGGTCTCTGTGCAACTATCGAAACCTGTCCCCCGCAAAGCTTCGCTATTTTCTTCTTGATATTTTACAATGTGTTGTATTCTTTCTCTTCGAATTGGCTAGATTTTGGACATGAGCTTTATTTGCAGAGACAGAATAAAATGACATTTTATCTAGCTCCGCAGCTATCTTCTTATGGAAGGAGACTATCATGGAAAAGTTGAATATTGCCGGCGGTGACTCGTTAAACGGTACAGTACATATCAGCGGCGCTAAAAATAGTGCTGTTGCATTAATACCTGCAACCATTTTGGCAAATTCCGAGGTGACAATTGAAGGGCTTCCAGAGATTTCAGATATTGAAACGCTGCGTGACCTGTTAAAGGAAATCGGCGGCAACGTGCATTTTGAGAATGGGGAAATGGTTGTTGACCCCACGTCGATGATCAGCATGCCGCTACCTAACGGGAAAGTAAAAAAGCTTCGCGCGTCGTATTATTTAATGGGGGCAATGCTCGGCCGCTTTAAGCAGGCCGTCATCGGATTGCCCGGCGGCTGCCATTTAGGGCCCCGTCCGATTGATCAGCATATCAAAGGCTTTGAAGCGTTAGGGGCAGAAGTGACCAATGAACAAGGTGCTATTTATTTGCGTGCTGAAAGGCTGAGGGGCGCACGTATTTATTTAGATGTCGTAAGCGTAGGGGCAACCATTAACATTATGCTTGCCGCTGTTTTGGCAGAAGGAAAAACGATTATCGAAAACGCTGCCAAGGAGCCTGAGATCATTGATGTCGCGACACTGCTTACCAGCATGGGAGCCAAAATCAAAGGTGCGGGAACCAATGTGATCCGAATTGACGGTGTGAAGGAACTGCACGGCTGCAAGCATACAATCATACCGGACAGAATTGAGGCCGGGACATTTATGATTGCGGGAGCTGCAATGGGCAAGGAAGTTATTATCGATAATGTGATTCCCACTCATCTTGAATCGTTAACGGCAAAGCTGAGAGAAATGGGCTATCATATCGAAACAAGCGACGACCAGCTTCTCATTGTCGGCGGGCAGAAGCACTTAAAGCCGGTTGATGTCAAAACCCTTGTTTACCCGGGCTTTCCGACTGATTTGCAGCAGCCGATGACGGCGCTCCTGACAAGAGCAAAAGGGACAAGCGTCGTAACAGACACCATCTACTCGGCAAGATTTAAGCATATTGATGAGCTGAGACGGATGGGTGCCAATATGAAAGTAGAAGGCAGATCTGCCATCATCACTGGTCCTGTCGAGCTTCAAGGCGCAAAAGTGAAGGCGAGCGATCTGCGTGCTGGAGCCTGCCTGGTGGTAGCCGGACTGATGGCTGACGGTGTCACGGAAATTACGGGTCTGGAGCATATTGACCGCGGATACAGCAGTCTTGAAAAGAAGCTTGAGGGGCTTGGAGCGACAATCTGGCGTGAAAGAATGACTGACGAAGAAATAGAACAGCTTCAAAATTCATAATGGTTTCTTGTGAGAGGAGATCGTGTTGAAATGGAAAGAAGTTTATCAATGGAATTGGTACGTGTGACCGAAGCTGCGGCATTGGCATCTGCTAGATGGATGGGCCGGGGAAAAAAAGATGAGGCTGATGAAGCGGCAACGAGCGCAATGAGAGACGTTTTTGATACAGTTCCGATGAAAGGGACCGTTGTGATCGGTGAAGGCGAAATGGACGAAGCGCCGATGCTGTATATCGGGGAAAAACTCGGAAACGGGTACGGCCCGCGCGTCGATGTCGCAGTTGATCCTCTTGAAGGCACAAACATCCTAGCAAGCGGCGGCTGGAATGCGCTGACGGTTATTGCGGTAGCAGATCACGGCACGCTTCTGAATGCTCCTGACATGTATATGCAAAAAATCGCAGTCGGTCCGGAAGCGGTGGGCTGCATTGATATTGAAGCACCTGTCATTGATAATCTTAAAGCGGTGGCAAAAGCGAAAAACAAGGACGTTGAGGACATTGTTGCCACAATCTTAAACCGTGAAAGACACGCAAACATTATTTCTGAACTTCGTGAGGCCGGCGCCAGAATCAAGTTGATCAATGATGGCGATGTCGCAGGCGCCATCAACACGGCTTTCGACCACACGGGTGTTGACATCCTGTTCGGATCTGGAGGAGCCCCTGAAGGTGTGCTTTCTGCTGTTGCGTTAAAAGCGCTGGGCGGAGAAATTATCGGTAAACTCCTTCCGCAAAGTGATGAAGAAATCACACGCTGCCATAATATGGGGCTTGATGTAAGCAAAGTCCTACGTATGGAAGACCTTGTGAAGGGTGATGACGCAATTTTTGCAGCTACCGGGGTAACGGACGGTGAGCTATTAAAAGGCGTTCAATTCAAAGGCTCTGTCGGCACAACTGAAAGCTTAGTTATTCGTGCAAAATCAGGCACTGTCCGTTTCGTTGACGGCAGACATAGCCTGAAAAAGAAACCAAATCTTGTAATCCGTCCATAGCATAGAAAATGCGGGTGTGAGCCCGCTTTTCTTTTGCAGAAAAGCGTCAACTCTATCAATTCCGTGTCAAAACCTTATTACAGTTGAATAATCTTTTGAAATAAGGTAAAAATAAAGAGTGCTGCGATTTTTACTGCGTAATTCCTTCTTTTAAGCACTAGGAAAGTTTCAATTTCTACCGCATACAGACGATATAAGTATTGATCTTCTCATGTATTTGTCCTCGCTTCCTTCAAAACTCATTAAGACAATCCTTTTAACAAAAGCGCCGATCATGGGTGGAAGTGTTACCGATAGAAGTTCCTTTATGTTAAAAAAGAATGTGCTTTGGCGGATGTTGTGCAAAAGCAGCAGATTACATGTGCAAGTAAGATATTGACTATGAAAAGCGTGGTGTTTTTATGAAAGACGTATCTATTTCTTCTTTGGAAAATATGAAATTGAAAGAACTTTATGAACTTGCAAGACATTATAAAATCTCCTATTACAGCAAACTGACAAAAAAAGAACTCATTTTCGCCATTCTGAAAGCAAATGCAGAACAGGAAGATCTGCTGTTTATGGAAGGTGTTCTTGAGATCATCCAGTCCGAAGGTTTCGGTTTCCTGAGACCGATCAACTACTCTCCAAGCTCAGAGGATATTTACATCTCAGCTTCACAAATCCGCCGTTTCGATTTGCGGAACGGAGACAAAGTATCAGGCAAGGTTCGCCCGCCAAAAGAAAATGAGCGTTACTATGGACTTTTGCACGTTGAAGCAGTAAATGGGGATGATCCCGAATCAGCAAAAGAGCGTGTACATTTCCCGGCTCTTACACCTCTTTATCCAGACCGTCAAATGGTGCTTGAAACAAAGCCGAACTTCTTGTCTACAAGAATAATGGACATGATGGCGCCGGTTGGATTTGGACAGCGCGGTTTGATTGTTGCGCCTCCAAAAGCCGGAAAAACGATGTTGCTGAAGGAAATTGCCAACAGCATTACAGCAAACCAGCCTGAAGCAGAGCTAATCGTGCTTTTAATCGACGAAAGACCAGAGGAAGTGACCGATATCGAGCGCTCTGTAGCTGGGGATGTCGTCAGCTCAACGTTTGATGAAGTGCCGGAAAACCATATTAAAGTGGCCGAGCTTGTGCTTGAGCGCGCGATGCGTCTCGTGGAACACAAAAAAGATGTCATCATCCTGATGGACAGCATCACACGACTTGCCCGCGCCTACAACTTAGTGATTCCGCCGAGCGGAAGAACCCTTTCCGGGGGGATTGACCCTGCAGCGTTCCACCGTCCAAAACGCTTCTTCGGGGCTGCGAGAAATATCGAAGAGGGTGGCAGCTTAACGATCCTTGCTACGGCTCTTGTTGATACAGGATCACGTATGGATGATGTCATTTATGAAGAATTCAAGGGAACAGGCAACATGGAGCTTCACCTTGACCGTTCTCTGGCAGAGCGCCGCATCTTCCCGGCCATCGATATCCGCCGTTCGGGAACGCGCAAGGAAGAGCTGCTTGTGCCTAAAGAGCACCTTGATCGTTTATGGTCTATCCGCAAAACGATGTCTGATTCACCTGATTTCGCAGAAAAATTTATGAGAAAAATGAAAAAAACCAAAACAAACCAGGAATTTTTCGATATTCTCAATCAAGAATGGAAACAGGCAAATCTATCATCTGCTAGACGATAAATTGTATTTGCAAAAGAAGTAAATCACTGATATAATTTTCTCATATGCGTTTCGGACAATGCTCCGAAATAATAACTCTGTTTCCACACGGGATTCAGGGCGGAAGGAGATGGATACAATGAAAGCAGGAATTCATCCTAATTTCAAAAAAGCAACAGTTAAATGCGCTTGCGGAAATGAATTTGAAACAGGCTCAGTAAAAGAAGAGGTACGCGTTGAGATTTGCTCTGAATGCCACCCATTCTACACTGGCCGTCAAAAATTCGCTTCTGCTGATGGTCGTGTTGATCGCTTTAATAAAAAATACGGTCTTAAGTAATAATAGATTTTTCAACAGGCAAGGAGCAATCTTGCCTGTTTTTTATATTGTCTAATATACACAGCTGGCAGAGAGGAGAGCGACGCCTATGTACATAATGAAACAAAGCGGGTGGCTTGAGCTGATTTGCGGCAGCATGTTCTCGGGGAAATCTGAAGAGCTGATCAGAAGAGTAAAGAGAGCGACTTACGCCAAGCAGGAAGTCAGGGTATTTAAACCTGTGATTGATAATCGATACAGCGAAGATGCTGTTGTCTCCCATAATGGAACATCAATGACAAGCTTTTCTATTTCTTCTGCTGCTGACATTTGGGATCACATCAGTGAGAGTACGGACGTAATTGCGGTTGATGAAGTGCAGTTTTTTGATGAGGAAATTGTTGAGGTTTTATCATCTCTAGCCGATAAAGGCTACCGTGTGATTGCGGCGGGCCTTGATATGGATTTTAGGGGAGAGCCGTTCGGCGTCGTCCCGAGTATTATGGCGATTGCAGAAAGTGTGACAAAGCTGCAAGCCGTCTGTTCTGTCTGCGGATCACCGGCCAGCAGAACACAGCGCCTGATTGACGGTAAACCTGCTTCTTACGATGATCCGGTCATTTTGGTGGGCGCATCCGAATCGTATGAAGCAAGATGCAGACATCACCACGAAGTCCTTGGAAAATCTAAAAAATAGTCCAAAACATGGGTCTAAAGATAGAAAACACCGGCGAAAAACACCGGTGTTTTTTCTATATTCTGATAATATACAATTAAAAAATTTAATTAAGTGTATTAAAAAATTAACTAATTTTCTTCCCTTGAATTTTGATTTGGACAGGCATACAATAGCTTACGTAATGTAAATAGTTTTGAGACATTGTTCGAATAATTGTCACAAAGTCGCATAAAGATCATGATCGGTATTTTTTAGATGGGATATTACTTAACCTGATTAACTATTTCAAGAAAGAAGGAGATTTGCTTGAATAACATAAAAAAAACGAAAGAAGGCCACTTAGAAACAACTCTTAGAGGAAAAGAAGTTTTATCTATTCCTACTTTGAATAAAGGTGTTGCTTTTTCAATAGAAGAAAGACAAGAGCTTGGCTTAGAAGGACTTCTGCCGCCGACTGTACTTTCTCTTGATCAACAAGCACAACGCGCATACGAGCAATTTCAAGCGCAGCCTGACCGCCTTCGTCAAAATGTTTACTTAAGTGATCTTGCAAACCGTAACGAAGTTCTTTTCTATAAATTGCTGAAAAACCATCTTCGCGAAATGCTTCCTGTTGTTTACACACCAACAGTTGGTGAAGCGATTCAGGAATACAGCCATGAATATAGAAGACCTCAAGGTGTCTACTTGTCAATCGACAATATTGACGGTATTGAAAAAGCTTTTGAAAACCTTCATGCGACAGCAGGCGATATTGATCTTATCGTTGCCACTGACTCTGAAAGTATTCTCGGTATCGGTGACTGGGGTGTAGGCGGTATTAACATCGCAATCGGTAAATTGGCGGTTTACACTGCAGCAGCTGGTATTGACCCTAGCCGTGTTATCCCGGTCGTACTTGATGTCGGTACAAACAACGAAAAACTTCTGAACGATCCTTTATATATTGGTAACAAGCATGAACGTGTTCAAGGCGAACGCTATGAAGCTTTCATTGACGCTTATGTAAAAGCAGCTTTGAAATTCTTCCCTAAAGCACTTCTTCACTGGGAAGACCTTGGTAACAAAAATGCACGCAATATCATGAAAAAATACAACCATGAAATTCTTACATTTAATGATGATATCCAAGGTACAGGTGCGATCACACTCGCTGGTGTGCTTGCCGCTATGAAGAAAACTGGTGCTTCTATTAAAGATCAGCGTGTTGTTGTCTTCGGTGCTGGTTCTGCTGGTATCGGTATTGCCGATCAAATCCGTGACACAATGGTGCTTGCTGGATTATCTGAAGAAGAAGCTAACAAACGCTTCTACACAATTGATTACAGAGGCTTGCTGACTGAAGAAATCGAAGGCATCCTTGATTTCCAAAAACCATATCTTCGCAGTACAGATGAAGTAAAAGACTGGAAACATGATGAAAAAGGCCAAATTCCATTCGATGAAGTGGTTCGCCAAGCGAAACCAACTATCTTGATTGGTACTTCAGGGGTTTCAGGTGCGTTCACAGAGGAAATTGTGAAAGAGATGGCATCTCACGTAGACCGTCCGGTTATCATGCCGATGTCTAACCCGACTCACCTTGCAGAAGCAGTTCCTGAAGATCTGTTCAAATGGACTGACGGAAAAGTGCTTATTGCAACAGGAAGCCCATTTGACAATGTAGAATACAACGGTGTTTCTTATGAAATCGGACAATCTAACAACGCATTCGCGTTCCCTGGTCTTGGTCTTGGTTCAATTGTAGCTGAAGCGCGTATCATTACGCCTGCTATGTTTGCTGCAACTGCTGATGCAATTGCTGAAATGGTAGATCTTGAAACACCTGGAGCAGGTTTGCTTCCAAGCATTGACAAGCTTCAAGAAGTTTCTATTCAAGTTGCGATTGCTGTTGCTGAAGCAGCTATTAAAGACGGCGTAGCAAATCGTCAGCCAGAAGATGTGAAACAAGCGGTTCTTGATGCAATGTGGACACCGGAATACAAAAAAGTCATCGCGAAATAATTAGCGAGTAAATTTATTCGTCCGAGGGAAAGCTTTGTGTAAAGCTACAGTATACGGACATAGGATTTGGAGGAGAATATTTTGAGCATCTTAGATATCTTAATCCTCCTGGCACCGATTTTCTTTGTTATCGTGCTGGGTTGGTTTGCAGGACATTTTGGAAGTTACGATGCCAAGTCGGCAAAAGGGGTAAGTACGTTAGTAACGAAATACGCACTTCCAGCTCACTTTATCGCTGGTATTTTGACAACTTCCAGAAGTGAATTTTTATCTCAAATTCCATTAATGATTTCTTTAACTATTGGGATTGTTGGTTTCTATATCGTTATTTTATTGCTTTGCAGATTTGTGTTTAAATATGATTTAACGAACTCATCCGTATTTTCTTTGAACTCTGCACAGCCGACATTCGCGTTTATGGGTATTCCTGTTCTGGGAAGCTTGTTCGGTGCGCAAGAGGTTGCGATTCCGATCGCGGTTACAGGTATCGTTGTTAATGCGATTCTTGATCCGCTTGCGATTATTATTGCTACTGTCGGTGAGTCTTCTAAGAAAAACGAAGAGGGCGGCGACAGCTTCTGGAAGATGACAGGAAAATCAATTCTGCACGGTCTCTCTGAGCCGCTTGCAGCTGCTCCGTTAATCAGTATGATCTTAGTGCTTTGCGGTGTCACTCTTCCTGAGCTGGGTGTTAAAATGCTCGATCAGCTTGGAAGCACAACATCTGGTGTTGCTCTCTTTGCTGTCGGTGTTACTGTTGGTATCCGCAGTATCAAACTCAGCGTACCGGCATTTGGTATAGCGTTACTCAAAGTTGCGGTTCAGCCTGCGTTAATGTTCCTGATTGCTCTTGCAGTCGGACTACCAGCTGACCAAATGACAAAAGCGATCCTACTTGTTTCATTCCCTGGGTCTGCTGTTGCGGCCATGATTGCGACTCGTTTCGAGAAACAAGAGGAAGAAACAGCTTCTGCGTTTGTGATCAGTGCGATTCTGTCATTGATTTCACTTCCGATCATTATCGCGCTTACTGCATAATTAAAAAAGCTCAAGCTCCCTTTATGGGGAGCTTTTTTGCTTAGGTTTGAAATTTGAACAGTGACAGCAGCGGTTTTTTTCTTGTTTTGGTTTTTTCAGAAGCAGCAGCAGTCTCGGGGATTGGCTGAGCGGTGAATTCTTTCATTTGTGAGGTCAGTGATTGCAGGTCTGCAAGGATGTCATCAATTTCTCTGCGGTGCTGAAGCAGCTGATAAGATACACCCTCATCGGCTTTTTGTTTCAGCTGGCGTTCCAGTTCCGAAATCCTAATCAGCAGTTCATTTTCGTCCTGCCTTTGCTGTAATAGGGTGTCCAGCTTCTGTTCGAGCTGTTCAATTCGCCGTTCTGTGTCGCCATTTGTTTTTTGAACAATGAAGCCTGTGCGCTTCTTAGTGCTTTGCGGCACATGAATATCCTGAATTGCCGTGCCTTCAGAGATTTGTTTTTGAACAGATTTTAGAACCTTCACATCTTCTGTAGTGAACGAATAGTGCCCGAGCTCATTGCGTTCGGCCGGAAGATTCAGCTGCTTCACCCATCGCTGCACCGTTTTCGCGGAGACGCCGAGTTCACTTGCTACCATATTTGTATTCATGATCCCATACCTCCTTTTTAGCTAGGTATTCGACCATAGAATGCGGTTCCCTTCCTGTTAGACAAAACAAGAAAAGATTCGGCAAAGAAAGTGGGTATCTCCTTTTTTTCTTCAAAAACCGTTATTGTTCATACAGCTCTAAAGGAAGCTGGTCAGGATCAAAAAAGAAGGTGAAACTTTTGCCGGTCAGCGGATCTGTTCTGATTGGCTCTGTTTCGATCCCTTTTTCATGAAGCTCTTGAACGGCCTCATCCAAGTGGCCGACTGAGAAGGCGAGGTGGCGCAGGCCTGCAGCTTCAGGCCGAGTTTGGCGTGCGGGCGGATCAGGAAACGAGAACAGCTCAATGACATACGAGCCGTTAAGCGACAAATCCAGCTTATAGGAACCGCGGTCTTCGCGATACGTTTCTTGAATCACCTGAAAACCAAGCTTATGCACGTAGAAAGCTTTCGACTTTTCAACATCTGAACATATGATTGCAATATGATGTATGGATTTCAGCAACATCATCCCTCCTTGATTCCCAGTATAGCAGAGAAGGCTTTTCCAGCTGGGATTGAAATGCTTTTGACTGGGGTTATTCACTATACTATAATGAGAATGTTACGCACAGGAAAACAGAGGTGAAGACCGTGTTAGACCGTTTAAAGTCAATCGAAGAACGATACGAAAAATTAAATGAGCTTTTAAGCGATCCAGAAGTAGTCAACGATCCGAAAAAGCTTAGAGAATATTCAAAAGAGCAATCTGATATACAAGAAACAGTTGACGTATATAGACAATACAGAGATGCGTCAGAACAGCTGGCTGATGCAAAAGCGATGCTTGAAGAGAAACTGGACGCTGAGATGCGCGACATGGTGAAGGAAGAGATTTCTGAACTTCAGAAGGAAACGGAAACACTGTCAGAACGCTTGAAAGTGCTCCTGATTCCGAAAGATCCTAATGACGACAAAAACGTTATCATGGAGATCCGTGGAGCTGCGGGAGGCGAGGAAGCCGCTTTATTCGCGGGTAACCTGTATAGAATGTATTCCCGTTATGCCGAGCTGCAAGGCTGGAAAACAGAGGTCATGGAAGCGAGTGTAACCGGAACGGGCGGCTACAAAGAGATCATCTTTATGATTACGGGAAGCGGCGCATATTCTAAACTCAAATATGAAAACGGCGCCCATCGCGTACAGCGTGTTCCCGAAACAGAATCAGGCGGCCGTATCCATACCTCTACTGCAACAGTAGCATGTCTTCCTGAGGCAGAAGAGGTAGAGGTCGACATTCATGAGAAGGATATCCGTGTTGATACGTTTGCATCAAGCGGACCGGGCGGACAAAGCGTTAACACAACAATGTCTGCCGTTCGTCTGACGCATTTGCCGACAGGTGTAGTTGTATCATGCCAGGATGAAAAATCTCAAATCAAGAACAAAGAAAAAGCAATGAAGGTTCTCCGTGCCAGAATCTACGATAAATTTCAGCAGGAAGCTCAGGCTGAATATGATCAAACACGGAAATCAGCAGTCGGATCAGGTGACCGTTCTGAACGTATCCGCACATACAACTTCCCGCAAAACCGTGTGACGGATCACAGAATCGGCTTGACGATTCAAAAGCTTGATCAGATTCTTGAAGGAAAACTAGACGAAGTGGTTGAAGCGCTGATCGTTGAAGATCAGGCAAGTAAGCTTCAGCAAGCGGAAGGTTAAGATGAAGACGATATTTGAAGCCCTGAAATGGGCTTCTTCTTATTTAACCAAAGCGGGAAGAGAAGAAAATGCGGCCGAGCTGCTTTTGCTTTATGATACTGGAATGGACAGAAGCAAGCTGCTCGCCAGCTTACAGGAACCGATTGGCGAAGACGAACTGTATCGCTTTAAGCGTCACGTTGAGATGCATAAAGAGGGCGTGCCGGTTCAATACATTATCGGAAGAGAGTTTTTTTACGGACGGGAATTTATGGTGAATGATGATGTGTTAATCCCGAGGCCAGAAACAGAAGAGGTTGTCTATCATCTGCTTGAAAAATATCGGCATGTCTTTTCTGAAGACAGCAGGCTCGAAGTCATTGACGTTGGTACAGGGAGCGGCGCGATAGCCGTCACGCTTGCGCTTGAAAACAAAAACTTTTCTGTGTCGGCTGTCGATATCTCGAAAGAGGCGCTGCAAGTCGCCTCTGCCAATGCGGATACGCTCGGCGCAGATGTGCGCTTTTTTCAGGGCGATCTGCTTGAGCCTTTAATTAAGCAAGGCAAAAAAGTGGATATTGTCGTCTCGAATCCTCCTTATATTTCAGAAGGAGAAATGGCTGATCTATCAGAGATTGTCCGTTTTCATGAGCCGCTGCACGCTCTTACCGACGGCGGAGACGGGCTTAAATTCTATAAGCGGTTGATGGAAGACATCCCGCTTGTCATGAAAGATAAAGTGTTTGTCGTTTTTGAAATCGGATGGAAACAGGGCGCAGCGGTGAAAGAGCTGATTCTCAAGACGTTTAAGGGCTCGGAAGTGGAAGTGCTGAAAGATATTAACGGAAAAGACAGAACCATATGCGCCGTGATTCATAAAGATATATAAGCAGCTTGCTGGCGAGTTGATGAATCAAGCTGTGTTAACACCAGCAAAGGGGATGTAAAAGATGAAAAAAGCCCTGGCAGCAGGAATTTTGCTCATTGCAATTGAAAGCATGGTTGGCACCATTTTTTCGCAGGCTCTTTCATATGAAACGACGTTTGGCGTTGTGTCTCTTGTTTTGGTTGGGCTTGCGATCATCACATCGGGTTTGGCTGTAAGCGGAAGCGATCAGCGGGCAAACTACCATTCAGAAACCAAAGAAGGCCGTACAGCCCGCTTGAAAATGGCGGCTGCTTTCTTTGTTGCGGCGATACCTTCTATTCTATGTTATTTGCTGACGGTTTTGTTTTAATGAAAAAAGGAAGCCTCATTCGGCTTCCTTTTTTTGCAGTAAAACAGAATCCCATATCCAATAAACAAGAGCTGTTAATACAGCGAAAAGATAGAAGGCTGTATTTTGAAACAGGGATTGTCCCGAAGGCTGCAGCACGCCGAAAATGATCGCGTTGGCAATAAAAGCCGCGACAAGGTAATACAGCAAATACAAAGGGCTGAACCGTTTCGGTTTTTTATTCATCATGAATTGGAGCGGCAGCGCGAATATCAAATAAGGAAACAGAAAATAAAATGCCATCGTGATGACAGCGGCAATGATAAATGAATGAATATAGATAATCGAATAAAGAACCGACATCGTGAATGCTGATAACAGCACTGTATAATTATATTTCATCTTAAACCTCCTAAAACACTATCGTACCATAAATTAGATTAACAGCTTGCTAGATTTTTTTCACCCTGTACGTTTACCTTAGGCTCTCCTTGTCCATAATAGGGATAGAAACAAAGCACGGAGAGGAACGGTGGGGACCGATGAAAAAAACAATAATCATATGTATATATATCTTTCTTTTATTATCCGGAGCGCTTGTAGGGCTGGCAAAAGAAGAGACGGCACAGCGATCAGAAAATCAGCCAGTAGTCATACCGGATCAGGCGATTCGCCTGAGAATATTAGCAAATAGCGACAGTGACAAAGATCAGCAATTAAAGCGTCATATAAGAGACGCAGTGAATAAAGAAATCACAACTTGGGTAAAAGATATTACTTCTATTGAAGAAGCACGGCGTGTGATTCGCTCAAAGCTCCCTGAAATCAAAGCAATTGCAAAGGAAACAATGGAGAAAGAAGGAGCGAACCAATCGATATCCGTTGATTTCGACAAAATCTCATTTCCGACAAAGCTTTACGGCAACATGGTTTATCCGGCTGGTGAGTATGAAGCGATTCTGATTACACTTGGAAACGGCGACGGCGCCAACTGGTGGTGTGTGCTGTTCCCGCCGCTCTGCTTTCTCGATTTTTCGAACGGGGAAGCCGTCAAAGAACAGGAAGATAAAGAAGCCTCAAAAAAGCAGACTGAGAAAGTGCTTGAGGACGTAACCGCTAAAGCGGAAAAAGCCAAAAAAGCAGAGAAAGAAGAGAAGGAAGGCGGCACAGAAGTGAAATTCTTCTTAGTCGAGTGGATTTCCGGCCTTTTTTCCTAATCACCTGGTCTAAAAATAGATTTGCCTCATAGATTGGAAGAAAGAATGCAAAAATGGGGTGAACGGATGTTTTATCAACTGCGGGTGGCAAGGGAAAAAGACGGAGACGTGCTCGAGAAATTTTTAAAACAGGCGAAAACCAATCATGAAGGCGTGAAAGAAGGCTTCACGCAGTTTCTTATGCTGGAGGACAGCGAGAAAAACATTGCCGGATGTCTCGGAATTGAAAAAATAAGCTGTGATCAAGGACTGCTCCGATCACTTGTCATATCGGACAAGCTTCACCAAAGCCATATTGTGACGCTCTTTCAGAGCATGGAGCTGCTGTGCGAAAAGCACCAAATCAAAACAGTATATTTAATTGCGAATCAGCATTCTTCTGCTGACTTCCTGGCGGCGCTGGGATTTGAACAAGCTGAAAGCGTACCTGAAGAGCTGTTTTCTTCTGATCACTTCTGTGAATTGCGGCAAACCGAAGGGGCGGTCTTGATGAAAAAAGCGTCTGGATGTTCGTGATTTATACACATACTTATCCACTTCTTCATTAGCGTTGTCCACAGTTTGTGGATAACGCTTGTTTTATTACAGGACATCTTTTATACTTTCAAAAGAATTACACGCGTAAAACAATCGTTTTATTGTTGTGAATAAGGAGTTTGGTCAGAAATGAAAACGAAAAGATGGTTTGTGGATGTAACTGACGAGTTATCCACAAATGATCCACAAATTGCACAAGCAGCTGCTTTGCTCCGAGAAAATGAGGTCGTTGCGTTCCCGACAGAAACGGTATACGGTCTCGGCGCAAACGCGAAAAACACAGATGCTGTCAAAAAAATATATGAGGCAAAGGGGAGGCCGAGCGATAATCCTCTGATTGTCCACATTGCGGACATCAGTCAGCTTGACGGTTTAACGGGTCCGGCGCCGGAAAAGGCGAAAACATTAATGAAACGGTTTTGGCCCGGAGCACTTACGCTCATTCTGCCTTGCAAACCTGGTGCGCTCTCACCTCGTGTAACGGCTGGGCTTGAAACGGTTGCCATTAGGATGCCGGATCATCCGCTTGCCCTAGCATTGATTCGAGAGTCGGGTTTGCCGATTGCGGCACCTAGCGCCAATCTATCAGGCAAGCCAAGTCCAACAAAGGCGGAGCATGTGGCTCACGACTTGGATGGCCGAATAGCTGGAATTATGGACGGAGGCCCTACCGGAATTGGGGTCGAATCAACCGTACTATCATGTGCGGGCGACATCCCTGTTCTCCTGCGCCCAGGCGGCATTACAAAAGAACAAATTGAAGCGGAGATCGGACCAATTCTTGTGGATAAAGGACTCAGTGATCAAAATGAGAAGCCGATTTCTCCAGGAATGAAATATACACATTATGCGCCGACAGCGCCGCTTGCTATTTGTGAAGGCGGCCCAGAGCGCATTCAGCATCTCATCCAAGAATATCAACAGGGCGGAAGACGGGTCGGTGTCCTGACGACAGAAGAAAACGCGGGTGTTTATTCCGCGGATTATGTGAAGAGCTGCGGCAGACGGGCTCAGCTTGAGACTGTTGCGGCAGCGCTGTACGATGCTTTACGCAGCTTTGACGAGAATAAGGTGGATTTTATTATTGCGGAATCCTTTCCAGACACGGGCGTCGGTCTCGCCATTATGAATAGGCTGATGAAAGCCGCCGGCGGAAGAGTGATTCGCTGAACACAGTCAGATGTTCTAACCCTTTTTGGACACGCATAGGCTAAAATAGCGGGGCGTGTCCAAGGGGGTTATTTATGTATGTCGGATTTGTTCATAGGCGAACTGATTACTTTAAGCATCATGGCGTTTGCTTTAGGGATGGATGCTTTTTCTGTCGGTCTCGGAATGGGCATGGTAAAACTCAGGAAAAAGCAGATATTCTATATTGGTTTCATCATCGGCCTCTTTCACGTCATCATGCCTTTAGGAGGAATGGCGGCCGGTAACATGCTGTCAGGGCTCCTTGGTGTGTTAGCGGTTTATATCGGGGGTTCGCTGCTGTTTGTTCTGGGGGTTCAAATGCTTATGGCTTCTTTTAAACAGTCAGAAGAACGATTCATGTCGCCGACAGGGCCGGGCTTATTGCTGTTTGCCATCGGCGTCAGCCTTGACAGCTTCTCCGTCGGATTGAGCTTAGGGATATACGGATCGCATCCTCTCCTTACAATTACCCTGTTCGGGCTTATCAGCATGATTTTGACATGGCTGGGCCTGCTGATCGGAAAACAAGTGCAGTCTTGGCTCGGCACATACAGCGAAGCGCTAGGGGGCATCATATTAATCGTATTCGGCCTTAAGCTGCTTTTGCCAATTTAATATACCAATAAAAGAAACGAAGTCGCCGTTTCTTTTTTCTTCATATATAATAGAGAAAATAAGGGGTGACTGACATGAACATTATTTTTGTCTGTACTGGAAATACGTGCCGCAGCCCAATGGCTGAGGCGCTTTTTAAATCAATTGCAGAAACGGAAGGGCTGAATGTCAGTGTCCGCTCGGCAGGCGTGTTTGCTTCGCCTAACGGGATAGCGACGCCTCAAGCGGTCGAAGCGCTGTTTGAAAAACACATTGCCCTGAATCATGTGTCTTCTCCATTAACTGAAGAACATATGGAATCAGCTGATTTGATTCTGGCTATGACCCATCAGCACAAACAGATCATTGCCAGCCAATTTGGACGTTATCGTGATAAAGTGTTTACATTAAAAGAATATGTCACAGGGAGCCATGGGGATGTCATCGATCCGTTCGGCGGATCGATTGACATCTATAAACAAACGAGAGATGAGCTTGAAGAGCTTCTTCGGCAGCTGGCAAAACAATTGAAAAAAGACGGCAGGTAAGTTGAGCATATCTGCAAACGCAAACAGGTCATTTGCAAATCCTGCGTGAAGGAGTAGAATATAGTGAAAAGCACATCATATGGTGTGAATAAAAGAGCGGACAGGCTGCGTGGTCAACATAGCGGGCGGGGCCGCATCACACACGCTGGGAGGAAAAGCAGATGAAAGTAGCAATAGCATCGGATCATGGCGGCGTTCACATTCGAAATGAAATCAAAGAGTTAATGGACGAATTGCAAATTGAATATATTGATATGGGCTGTGACTGCGGCAGCGGATCTGTCGATTATCCGGATTATGCTTTTCCGGTGGCCGAAAAAGTGGTTAGCGGCGAAGTTGACAGAGGGATTTTAATTTGCGGGACAGGTATTGGCATGAGCATTTCCGCCAATAAAGTCAAAGGCATCCGCTGCGCGCTGGCGCACGATACATTCAGCGCAAAAGCGACGAGAGAGCATAATGATACAAACATTCTCGCGATGGGTGAGCGAGTGATCGGCCCCGGTTTGGCGCGGGAAATTGCGAAAATCTGGCTGACCACTGAGTTTACCGGAGGAAGACATCAAACCCGTATTGGAAAAATCTCAGATTATGAAGAGAAAAACCTGTAGGGGTGCTGTTCGATGAGTGAGATCAAGCAAACGTGGAAGACGATGCTGTTTGAATTTCAGGAACAAGCGGGATTGAAACAAGATCAGCTCTTTGTCCTTGGATGCAGCACGAGCGAAGTGGCCGGAAGCCGGATCGGAACATCGGGCAGTGTAGAAATCGCGGAAAGCATCTACAGCGGGCTTGCCGAGCTTAAGGGAAAAACGGGAATCCATCTCGCGTTTCAATGCTGTGAGCATTTGAACAGAGCGCTTGTCGTTGAGGAAGAAACGGCCCGGCTGTTTAGGCTTCCAACCGTTTCTGCTGTACCCGTCCCAAAAGCGGGCGGGGCGATGGCTTCTTATGCGTTCAAGCAGATGAAGTCTCCTGTTCTTGTCGAAACCATTCAGGCTGATGCCGGAATAGACATCGGCGATACGTTTATCGGCATGCATCTAAAGCAGGTGGCTGTCCCTGTACGAGTCTCTCAAAACAGTCTCGGTGCAGCCCATGTGACATTAGCGCGTACGCGGCCAAAACTGATCGGCGGAGTACGGGCGGTTTATGAGTGCGAATGAAAGGACTGCATTGCCGGTCTTTTCTTTTGTTTTAAGGCAGTAAAATAAATTCCGAACTTTAATTTGAATTTAGGTTATTAATATTCGTTTTTACCATTGAAAGTTTTGATTTTTTAAAAATAATCTTTTACATTCGCCTAAAAAACCATGTACAATAGTGGTGGTAAAAACAAAGAACAGGATACGGATAGGAGAGGATCTCGCTGATGAAACATTTACCTGCGCAAGATGAACAAGTGTTTAACGCCATTAAAAATGAGCGTGAACGCCAACAGACTAAAATCGAATTGATTGCTTCTGAGAACTTTGTAAGTGAAGCGGTTATGGAAGCACAAGGATCTGTTTTGACAAATAAATACGCTGAAGGATATCCGGGCAAACGCTACTATGGCGGATGTGAGCACGTCGATGTCGTTGAAGATATCGCTCGTGACCGCGCGAAGGAGATCTTTGGAGCGGAGCATGTAAACGTTCAGCCGCATTCAGGCGCACAAGCAAACATGGCAGTGTACTTCACAATTTTGGAGCAAGGCGATACGGTACTTGGGATGAACCTCTCCCACGGCGGCCATTTAACACACGGAAGTCCAGTCAACTTCAGCGGTGTTCAATATAACTTTGTTGAGTACGGCGTAGATAAAGAAACTCAATATATTGATTACGATGACGTGCGTGAAAAAGCCCTCGCTCATAAGCCGAAGCTTATCGTAGCAGGAGCAAGTGCGTATCCTCGTACAATCGACTTTGAAAAATTCCGTGAAATTGCTGATGAAGTCGGCGCTTACTTTATGGTGGATATGGCGCACATCGCAGGACTTGTTGCGGCAGGCCTTCATCCGAACCCGGTTCCTTACGCTGATTTTGTAACAACCACAACACATAAAACACTTCGCGGACCTCGCGGCGGTATGATCCTTTGCCGTGAAGAGTTCGGCAAGAAAATTGATAAATCGATCTTCCCTGGCATTCAAGGCGGCCCGCTGATGCACGTTATTGCGGCAAAAGCAGTCTCATTCGGCGAAGTATTGCAGGATGATTTCAAAACATATGCCCAAAACGTTATTTCAAATGCAAAACGCCTGGCTGAATCGTTAACGAAAGAGGGCATCCAGCTCGTTTCAGGCGGAACTGACAACCACCTTATCCTTGTTGATCTTCGTTCTCTCGGACTGACTGGTAAAGTTGCGGAGCACGTGCTTGATGAAATCGGTATTACTTCAAATAAAAACGCAATTCCATACGATCCGGAAAAACCTTTTGTAACAAGCGGTATCCGTCTTGGTACAGCAGCTGTGACAAGCCGCGGTTTTGACGGAGACGCATTGGATGAAGTAGGTGCCATCATTGGGCTTGCATTGAAAAACCACGAAGATGAAGGAAAACTAGAAGAAGCGAGACAGCGCGTAGCAGCTCTGACTGGCAAATTCCCTCTATATAAAGAATTATGTTACTAAGATTGAAAACCCGCTCGGGCCAATGCCCGGCGGGTTTTTTGACGATGTTCTTGAAACTCAATGTCTTTTTTTGTAGAATCAATAGAAGTGTGAAATTGTCGATGGGACAATAAAAAAGGAGCTGAAACACAGTATGGGAAAGGTTTATGTATTTGATCATCCTTTAATTCAACACAAGCTGACATATATTCGGAATGAAGAGACAGGCACGAAGGATTTTAGAGAGCTTGTCGATGAAGTAGCCACGCTTATGGCGTTCGAAATTACCCGTGATCTCCCTCTAGAGGAAGTGGATATCAACACACCGGTTCAGACTGCGAAATCGAAAGTCATCTCAGGGAAAAAACTGGGAGTTGTTCCTATCCTTAGAGCAGGTTTAGGAATGGTTGAAGGCATCTTAAAACTGATCCCTGCGGCAAAAGTAGGACATGTCGGTCTGTACCGTGATCCTGAAACCTTAAAACCCGTGGAATACTATGTGAAGCTTCCTTCTGATGTGGAAGAGCGTGAATTCATCGTGGTTGACCCGATGCTGGCCACAGGCGGTTCCGCAGTTGAAGCCATTCACAGCCTCAAAAAACGCGGTGCGAAGAATATTCGTTTCATGTGTCTTGTAGCGGCACCGGAGGGTGTGGAAGAATTGCAGAAGCATCATTCGGACGTGGATATTTACATTGCGGCGCTTGATGAAAAATTAAATGAAAAAGGTTATATCGTTCCAGGTCTTGGAGACGCAGGAGACCGTATGTTTGGAACAAAATAAAAAAGAAAACCCGACAAAGGGTTTTCTTTTTTATCCAGTTATTTGCTATTCGGTCAATTTGTATACAATTATAGGTGAAAATGTGAACATTCTGTGGAGGCGTACAGTATAAAAAGTTTTTTAACTTTAAACAGATTGACACATGTTAGGGGCTATTGTATGCTAAACGAGGGTATTATGAGAAGGTTTTCATAGCTTTCATTATAGTCCTCATCCCCAATGTAAATCCTCTCAGTAAACCCGTATTATGAGGATTTATTTAAGCGAATGAAACAGCATCCTTGCAAGGCTTGCGGATGAATGATTTTTTCGAACAGGCCCGTTTTGCCGGACAAAAAAGGTCTTCTACTAGGGTTAACCGCTGATTTATGCCGTATCTAAGCTATACATTATTTTTTCATCAGGAGACAGATAATTGATGGACGATCCCAAGCTTACATTTAGCAGACAACGTAAATATCTATTGTTCATTTTGGCAGTGTATGTACTGGGTTATGGTTTAACAGCGTATAAAACCGTGTTTTTAGGCCTTATTCTGGGAACTGTTTTCAGTTTGTTTAATTTTTTACTGCTCGTCAGGAGAATGAACGCTTTTGACAGAGCCGTTGAGAAAGGGAAGTCCATACGATCTCTTGGGAGCGCAGCGCGCTGGTGCAATGCGATTCTTGCTGCGGCTGTTGCCTATAAAAATCCCGAGCATTTTCATATGGCAAGTACAGTTATTGGATTAATGACAATATACCCTGTCATTATGATAGATTCCTTTATCCAGCTTAAACGTTCATCAATGGAAGAGAGGTGAAAACCCTTTGAATCATGAATACAGAACTATTGAATTTCTAGGTCTTACTTTTAATCTGACAAACATTCTGATGATTACTGTGGCGAGTGTGATTGTTTTATTGATTGCTATATTAACGACAAGAACGCTCTCGATCCGTCCCGGAAAAGCCCAGAATTTTATGGAGTGGGTTGTGGATTTCGTCCGCAATATTATCGGCAGTACAATGGATTTGAAAACAGGGGCTAACTTCTTGGCACTTGGTGTCACATTGCTGATGTACATATTTGTGTCGAATATGCTGGGGCTGCCCTTCTCTATTACAATCGGACATGAGCTCTGGTGGAAATCTCCGACAGCCGATCCTGCCATTACATTAACGCTAGCCGTGATGGTTGTTGCTTTAACTCACTACTATGGTGTGAAGATGAAAGGGCTGAAGGAATATTCCAAAGACTATTTAAGACCTGTTCCATTAATGTTCCCGATGAAAATCATCGAAGAGTTTGCGAATACGCTGACTCTTGGTTTGAGGCTTTATGGTAACATCTTCGCCGGTGAGATTCTTCTCAGCCTGCTTGCGGGATTAGCGACAAGCCATTACTCACAAAGTGTGGCTCTCGGTCTTGTCGGTACGATCGGCGCCATTCTGCCAATGCTGGCATGGCAAGCATTCAGTTTATTTATAGGTGCCATCCAAGCGTTTATCTTTACAATGCTGACGATGGTGTACATGTCTCATAAAATCAGTCATGATCATTAAAACATTATATCCAAACGGATAACATTTTAAAGGAGGAACTTTTTCATGAATTTAATAGCAGCTGCGATTGCAATTGGTTTAGGCGCACTTGGTGCAGGTATTGGTAACGGTTTGATTGTTTCACGTACGGTAGAGGGGATTGCCCGTCAGCCGGAAGCAGGTAAAGAACTTAGAACGCTTATGTTCATGGGTATCGCATTAGTTGAAGCCCTTCCTATTATCGCTGTCGTTATCGCATTCTTAGCGTTCTTTGGCTAAGCATAAAAGCCTTATATGAACTAAAAATGGCGAAGATCATTCCAAGAGAACCTTCGCCATTGCTTTATGTCTGATAAGCATCCCGCCTTGCCGGCTGAAAAGAGACAAGTGCGGCTGCTGAATCAGCAAAGAAAAACCTGCAGAAGGGAGTTGCCGTAGTAGATGTCTCAATTACCACTTGAACTAGGATTGTCGTTTAACGGCGGAGATATCCTGTTCCAACTGTTAGCTATGTTAATCTTATTAGCGCTTCTGAAGAAATACGCTTTAGGGCCGCTATTAAACATAATGAAACAGCGTGAAGACCACATCGCTGGAGAAATTACGTCTGCTGAAGAAAAAAATAAAGAAGCGCAGCAGCTGATTGAAGAGCAGCGCGTTCTTTTAAAAGAAGCAAGACAGGAATCCCAAACTCTTATCGAAAACGCAAAGAAACTGGGAGATAAGCAAAAAGAAGAGATTATTCAGGCTGCACGTGCAGAATCTGAACGTCTGAAAGAAGCAGCAAGAACTGAAATCGTGAAGGAAAAAGAACAGGCGGTTTCTGCTCTCCGCGAGCAAGTAGCGTCTCTTTCTGTCATGATTGCGTCGAAAGTGATCGAAAAAGAACTGGATGAACAAGCTCAAGAGAAATTGATCCAGGACTATCTTAAAGAGGTAGGAGAAAGCCGATGAGTGGATCAGCTGTCTCTAAACGATATGCGTCAGCTCTTTTTGATATTGCCAATGATTCCGCTCAGCTGAATCAAGTTGAAGAAGAGCTAACCGTTGTAAAACAAGTGTTTCAAAATGAAAAAGCGCTTAATGATGTGTTAAACCATCCGAAGGTGCCGGCTGCGAAGAAAAAAGAGCTGATTCAAAATGCATTTGGCTCTTTGTCACAGCCCGTGCTCAATACGATTTTTCTTTTGATTGACCGCCATCGTGCCGCGATTGTCCCTGAGCTCACAGAGGAGTTTATCAAACTCGCAAATGAGGCTCGTCAAATAGAAGACGCGACCGTATATTCAGTGAAACCGCTGACGGATGCGGAAATTTCATCATTATCACAAGTGTTTGCAAAGAAAGCCGGAGTCGCTTCACTCAGAATCAGAAATGAAGTGCAGACGGGTTTAATAGGCGGCATTAAAGTCCGCATTGGAAACCGGATTTTTGACGGCAGCGTAAGCGGAAAGCTTCATCGCATTGAACGTCAACTTGCCGGGGAAAATCGATAGAAGGGGTGAAACCTAAGTGAGCATCAAAGCTGAAGAGATTAGCACGCTGATAAAACAGCAAATACAAAATTATCAATCTGATATTGAAGTTCAAGACGTAGGTACAGTCATCCAAGTCGGTGACGGTATTGCTCGTGTACACGGCCTTGACAATTGTATGGCCGGTGAACTTGTCGAATTTTCAAACGGTGTTTTGGGTATGGCTCAAAACCTTGAAGAATCAAACGTAGGTATCGTCATCTTAGGACCTTTCAGTGAGATCCGTGAGGGAGACGAAGTAAAAAGAACAGGCCGCATCATGGAGGTTCCTGTCGGTGAGGAACTAATCGGCCGTATTGTGAACCCATTAGGTCAGCCGGTAGACGGACTTGGCCCGATCCTCACAAGCAAAACACGTCCGATCGAAAGCCCTGCACCAGGCGTTATGGACCGTAAATCCGTTCATGAACCGCTTCAAACCGGTATTAAAGCGATCGATGCACTGATTCCAATCGGCCGCGGCCAGCGTGAGCTGATCATCGGTGACCGTCAAACAGGTAAAACTTCTGTTGCGATCGATGCGATCCTGAACCAAAAAGACCAAGACATGATCTGCGTATACGTTGCGATCGGTCAAAAAGAATCAACAGTCCGCGGCGTAGTAGAAACATTGCGTAAGCACGGCGCGCTTGATTATACAATCGTTGTAACGGCGTCTGCGTCACAGCCGGCACCGCTTCTGTACCTGGCTCCGTATGCAGGGGTTACAATGGCAGAGGAATTTATGTACAACGGCAAGCACGTTCTTGTTGTATACGATGATCTTTCTAAACAAGCGGCTGCTTACCGTGAGCTTTCCTTGCTTCTTCGCCGTCCGCCAGGCCGTGAAGCGTTCCCTGGGGATGTATTCTACCTTCATTCCCGTCTGCTTGAGCGTGCAGCAAAGCTTAGCGACGCGAAAGGCGCAGGATCAATTACAGCTCTGCCGTTCGTAGAAACACAAGCCGGGGATATCTCCGCTTATATTCCGACGAACGTTATTTCCATCACTGACGGACAGATCTTCCTGCAATCTGATTTGTTCTTCTCAGGCGTACGTCCAGCGATCAACGCCGGTTTGTCTGTATCCCGTGTCGGTGGTTCAGCGCAAATCAAAGCGATGAAAAAAGTATCAGGTACTTTGCGTCTTGACCTTGCGTCATATCGTGAGCTGGAAGCATTCGCTCAATTCGGATCTGACCTCGACCAAGCGACTCAGGCGAAACTGAACCGCGGTGCGCGTACAGTTGAAGTACTGAAGCAGGATCTGAACAAGCCGCTTCCGGTTGAAAAGCAAGTAGCTATTCTTTATGCGCTGACTAAAGGATATCTCGATGATATTCCAGTAGCGGATATCAGACGTTTTGAAGAAGAGTACTACATGTACCTTGACCAAAACCATAAAGAACTGCTTGACGGAATTGCGAAAACAGGAAACCTTCCTGCTGATGAAGACTTCAAAGCTGCAATCGAAGGCTTCAAACGCACATTTGCACCAAGCAACTAACTCGAATGCTGATGAGAGAAAAAGGTTCTCTTTTTCTCTCTTTTTACGCAGATGAAGAGAAAAGGTGGTGAAATCTTTGGCCTCATTACGCGATATTAAGTCAAGGATCACGTCAACGAAAAAAACGAGCCAGATTACAAAAGCCATGCAGATGGTATCTGCGGCTAAGCTGAATCGTGCAGAAAACAATGCAAAATCATTTGTGCCATATATGGATAAGATCCAAGAGGTTGTGTCAAATGTCGGGAGAGTTTCCGGCAACGTGAAGCATCCGATGCTTCTCAGCAGAGAAGTGAAAAAGACGGCATATCTTGTCATTACGTCTGACCGCGGTCTTGCCGGCGCTTTTAACAGTTCGGTTTTACGAAGTGCTTATCAGGCTATGCAAGAACGTCATCAATCTAAGGATGAGTATGCGGTGATTGTCATCGGAAGAGTGGGCCGTGATTTCTTTAAGAAACGTGAGATTCCGATCATTTCCGAGTTAACAGGACTTGGGGATGAAGTAACGTTTTCAGAAATTAAGGATCTTGCCCGACAAACGATCCAAATGTTTATAGATGGTGCGTTTGATGAATTGCACCTTGTTTATAACCATTTTGTCAGCGCCATTTCTCAAGAAGTAACGGAGAAAAAACTTCTGCCGTTATCTGATTTGGGCAGCGACGGCGGAAAGAGAACGGCGTCTTATGAATTTGAACCGTCTGAAGAGGAGGTTCTGGAGGTTTTGCTTCCTCAATATGCAGAAAGCTTAATCTTCGGTGCGCTTCTTGACAGTAAAGCAAGTGAGCACGCTGCAAGAATGACGGCGATGAAAAACGCGACAGACAACGCGAAGGAACTTATCGATTCACTTTCGCTTTCTTACAACCGCGCTCGCCAAGCAGCCATCACACAAGAAATTACGGAAATTGTCGGCGGAGCAGCCGCTTTAGAATAGAAAGAATTTGTCAGGAGGGATAGCGATGAAGAAAGGACGCGTTAGCCAGGTATTAGGACCGGTCGTCGACGTGCGTTTTGAAGATGGTCATTTGCCTGAAATTTATAATGCGATTAAAATTTCACAGCCAGCTACAAGTGAAAACGAAGTAGGTATTGATTTAACGCTTGAGGTCGCTCTTCATTTAGGCGATGATACAGTCCGTACAATCGCAATGGCATCTACGGATGGTGTTCAGCGCGGAATGGAAGCTGTTGATACAGGAGCGCCAATCTCAGTACCGGTTGGTGATGTAACACTTGGCCGTGTATTTAACGTACTCGGAGAAAATATTGATTTGAATGAGCCAGTTCCTGCGGATGCGAAAAAAGATCCAATTCACAGACAGGCACCTTCATTTGATCAGCTTTCAACAGAAGTTGAAATTCTTGAAACAGGGATTAAAGTTGTTGACTTGCTTGCTCCATACATCAAGGGCGGTAAGATTGGATTGTTCGGCGGTGCCGGTGTAGGTAAAACCGTATTAATTCAGGAATTAATCAACAATATCGCGCAAGAGCACGGCGGTATCTCTGTATTCGCCGGTGTAGGGGAGCGTACTCGTGAAGGGAACGATCTTTTCTACGAAATGAGCGACTCTGGCGTAATTAACAAAACAGCCATGGTATTCGGACAAATGAACGAGCCGCCGGGCGCACGTATGCGTGTTGCTTTGACAGGTCTTACAATGGCTGAGCACTTCCGTGATGAACAAGGACAGGACGTACTGTTCTTCATCGATAACATTTTCCGTTTCACACAAGCGGGTTCAGAGGTTTCTGCCCTTCTTGGCCGTATGCCTTCAGCGGTTGGTTATCAGCCGACGCTTGCGACTGAAATGGGTCAGCTTCAAGAGCGTATCACGTCTACTAACGTTGGATCAGTTACATCTATCCAGGCGATCTACGTGCCTGCCGATGACTACACTGACCCGGCGCCGGCAACAACGTTCGCTCACTTGGATGCGACAACAAACCTTGAGCGTAAGTTAACTGAGATGGGTATTTACCCTGCGGTTGATCCATTGGCTTCTACATCACGCGCCCTTGCTCCTGAAATTGTCGGAGAAGAGCATTATGCAGTTGCCCGTGAAGTACAGTCAACGCTTCAGCGTTACAAAGAGCTTCAAGATATCATTGCGATTCTCGGTATGGATGAATTGAGTGATGAAGACAAGCTTGTCGTCCAACGCGCACGCCGTATTCAGTTCTTCCTTTCTCAAAACTTCCACGTGGCTGAACAGTTCACTGGACAAAAAGGTTCTTACGTGCCTGTAAAAGAAACGGTTCAAGGTTTCAAAGAAATCTTAGCCGGAAAATACGACCATCTTCCTGAAGATGCGTTCCGTCTCGTAGGCCGTATCGAAGAAGTTGTTGAGAAAGCAAAAGAAATGGGTGTAGAAGTTTAATCTGGTCCTAGGAGGGTAAAAGCATGAAGACCGTTAAAGTCAATATCGTTACTCCCGACGGCCCAGTATACGATGCGGATATCGAAATGGTGAGCGTGAGAGCCGAAAGCGGCGATCTCGGTATTTTGCCAGGTCATATTCCAACCGTGGCTCCTCTTAAAATCGGCGCTGTCCGTCTGAAAAAAGACGGACAGACTGAACTGGTTGCGGTCAGCGGCGGATTTGTAGAAGTCCGTCCTGATCAGGTTACCATCCTTGCCCAAGCTGCTGAAACAGCGGAAGGCATCGATAAAGAGCGCGCTGCAGCTGCACGTCAGCGGGCGCAGGAGCGTTTGAATTCTCAATCAGATGATACTGACATTCGTCGGGCTGAGCTTGCGTTACAGCGGGCTTTGAACAGATTGGATGTAGCAGGGAAATAAGAAAAAAATCCTTCTCATGTATGAGAAGGATTTTTTTTATGAGCGCACAAGAGAATCAAACAGCGACAGAAGCGGTTTATCCTCTTTTTGCTGCAAGTATAAACGATCACAGCAATTCATTGTATGCCATGATTTGCGATGTCTTCTAAAGCCCATTGTATAAGCGCCGTCTTTGTATGGGTATGGCTTTACGAACCACCCAGCGTCTTCATGATGAGCAATCACGCAATCTATTAGATAAACACTGATCATTTTCTCGAATTCTTCAATAGGAAGATTCCAATCAGCAAGCAAAAGGTCTTGTATACTTTGGAAATAAAGGTTTTCAAGCTCTTCAAGGCTTTCTCTCGTATAGGTGAGAGAAATGTTATAAAACTGACACAATTCATTCAGTTCTTCAATCTGTGACTGTCTATAATCATAATAGAATGCAATTGCTTCCCATTCCTGTTCAAAAATTGGCAGGTCCTCACCGTATTGCTTTTCAGGCTGAAAAAAAGAATGATTCACATTTGCCAGCTCCTTTCCAATAAAGTATACCATGTAAAAGAACCGCACTTTAAGCGGGGATTACCCCTAAATTTGGCTGATTATTCCGTTCTGTATAAAAGTATCATCTTTATCCGTGCTTCTTATATAATAAGAAAGGGTATAAACGCGGAAAAAGGATGAAAGGAGTGGAATAGATGAGTGTATTGGGACAGCAGGCTGCAATTGGTATTGTCGTTCATCTGATTTTTATAGCGGTAACTTGGTGGGCACTTCAAGCCGTCAATATCGATCCATTAATCAAAAAAGGCAAAGTCGTGCAGGCAAGACTCCTGATGATATTGCTGACAATTGCTATTGGAACGACTGTTGCAAATTTCTTTTTAGATTACCTTAATTATTCACAGCAGCTACCCTACCTATTTTAATAGGTTTTGAACATGATAATCACGGGAATGGTTTGGGAAGCGGGTTGAAGCGTATAACGCGAGTTTTGACGAAGATTTTTACGTATGGCGCCTCTTGCCTCCGGTAAAACTGGGGATAAGGGGGAGAGATGAACATGAAGAAAAAACAAGTAAGCCACGCCATTATCATATCCGTCATGTTAAGCTTCGTCATTGCTGTTTTCCATACCATTCATGCGAGTGAGTTAACGCCGTTAGCACAAATGGCAGAGGGGATGGAACGCCAAGATGTGTCAATAGATAAGTGGACATTGCATGCAAAACAAAATATGTCGCTGACCGAAAAAGAATTTTATCAAAAAGTGAAACGTTTAAAATTAGAGTATCGTCAATATCATTGGGCGATTGCACAGGAAGATAAAATCGTAAAGGCAGTTGGCACGTATACTGACAAAAAAAATCACACTTCTTTTAGACTGCAGCTTGTCACAACCCTCAAAAAACACAACCCAACTTCGTATTTATTATATGAGCAAATGAGTCTTAAGAAACCGGTTAGCTGGAATGATACATATGAACAGTTTGAACGGGAGACACTCAGGATATTCCAAGAAAAAGTAGTTACTTTTACTTGTCTAAATGGTCATTTAGATGATAATATGGGTATTGTTTTGCAAAAAAAAGCAAATCAGTTATTAAACGAATTTCAAGCAAGAACTGTTGAACATGTAGTTGAGCCAAATTTCGTTTCTATTTCTGCGTTTACAGATGAGTGGAAAGAGTACATCATGACCTCGGAACATAAAATGAATTTGCAAATTGCACTTAGAAGTGCAGGAATGGGCGGAAAACATACCGTTACGGTTGGCACACCAATCGTTACGACTGAATATTAATATAGAGAATTTAGGGACGCGGAGGGGAATACCTTGGAAAAAATCATCGTCCGCGGCGGTCAAAAGTTAAACGGCACAGTCAAAGTTGAAGGCGCTAAAAATGCCGTTTTACCTGTTATCGCTGCATCTTTATTAGCAAGTGAAGAAAAAAGCGTAATTTGTGATGTACCTACGCTCTCCGATGTATATACAATTAACGAAGTGTTGCGTCATTTAGGAGCAGATGTGCATTTTGAGAATAATGAAGTGACTGTAAATGCTTCATACGCTTTACAAACTGAAGCACCTTTTGAATATGTACGTAAAATGCGTGCGTCCGTGCTTGTCATGGGGCCGCTTCTTGCGCGAACAGGTCATGCAAGAGTTGCGCTTCCGGGTGGATGCGCAATTGGTTCCAGACCGATCGATCAGCATTTAAAAGGATTTGAAGCAATGGGCGCAGAAATCAAAGTCGGCAATGGCTTCATCGAAGCTGAAGTAAAAGGCCGTCTGCAAGGCGCGAAAATCTATCTGGACTTCCCAAGTGTAGGAGCTACAGAGAACCTGATTATGGCAGCCGCTCTAGCTGAAGGAACAACAACGCTGGAGAACGTGGCGAAAGAACCCGAAATCGTTGATTTAGCAAACTATATCAACGGCATGGGCGGAAAAATCCGCGGAGCTGGCACCGGCACCATCAAAATTGAAGGAGTCGAAAAGCTTCACGGTGTAAAACACCACATTATTCCTGACCGCATTGAAGCGGGAACATTTATGGTTGCTGCTGCAATTACTGAAGGAAACGTATTAGTCAAAGGAGCAGTTCCTGAACACCTCACTTCTTTAATTGCCAAAATGGAAGAGATGGGTGTAACGATTAAGGATGAAGGTGAAGGCCTGCGTGTCATCGGTCCGAAAGAACTCAAACCGATCGACATTAAAACAATGCCTCACCCGGGCTTCCCGACTGATATGCAGTCACAAATGATGGCGCTTCTGCTTCGTGCAAGCGGCACAAGCATGATTACAGAAACTGTTTTTGAAAACCGTTTTATGCATGCGGAAGAATTCCGCCGTATGAATGGTGATATTAAGATTGAAGGACGTTCTGTTATCATTAATGGCCCTGTACAGCTTCAGGGAGCTGAAGTTGCAGCGACTGACTTGCGTGCAGGTGCAGCGCTGATTCTTGCGGGGTTAGTGGCTGAAGGTCATACACGAGTTACTGAACTGAAGCACTTAGACCGTGGTTACGTTGATTTCCATAAGAAGCTTGCAGCTATTGGCGCAGACATCGAACGTGTAAATGATGAGTCTGCTTCTGAGCAAGAGAACAAAGAAGTCGTTTCTGACTTAAACGCATAAACTTACGTAAAAATCAGTATGTCATTCTGGCATACTGGTTTTTTGTTTTTCGTGTATTATCATCATTATGCGCAAAATAGCAAAAAAGAATACATAAATCACAAATAAAGTTCTGTCCAAAACGAGAGTCATATTAGCTTGTCCCTACCCATAAACTAGACTAGAGTCGAATCCCGAGCAGGAGGCAGCTGAATATGAAACAATTCGTAATCACACTATCCATACTATGTGCATTGATTCTCTTGATTCCCACACTCTTGGTTATTCCGTTCCAGCATAACAAAGAAGCGGGGGCCAGCGTAGAATCAGGAAAAACAGCAGTCAGCACGAAATCAGCATCAAAAGGAGCGGAAACGTTGAAATCATCGCCTGTTTCTATTCCCGTCTATCGAACCGCAAATCAATCCGTAGAAGACATTCCGCTTGAAGAGTATGTCATTGGAGTCGTCGCCTCCGAAATGCCGGCAACCTTTGAATCTGAAGCGCTGAAAGCTCAGGCTCTCGCCGCCAGAACGTTTATTGTCAGACTGATGGTCGCAAATTCAGCAGTAGAGGCTCCTAAAGGCTCGCTGGTGGATGATACACAGATGTTCCAGGTGTATAAAAGCAAAGCGGAGCTGAAAAAACAGTGGGGCGCGAGCTATGAGGGAAAACTGAAGAAAATCACAGATGCGGTAGCCAGCACGCAAGGCAAAATCTTAACGTACAACAACCAGCCGATTGAAGCCTCATTTTTCTCCACAAGCAATGGATACACTGAAAACGCAGAGGCCTATTGGACAAGTGCCATCCCATATTTAAAAAGCGTCAAAAGCTCATGGGATAAAAAGTCTCCGAAATATAAGGCAACGAAAACGTTTACAGCCACAGAGTTTGAGCAAAAGCTTGGCGTTAAATTGGATGGTTCTGGCACAGTAGGAAAAATTACCGGAGAGACACCGGGTCGCCAGGTCGCAACAGCCGTTATTAACGGCAAGACGCTGAAAGGCAGAGACATCCGTGAAAAGCTGGGACTCAATTCAGCCGATTTTGCATGGGAGCGAAACGGAGACACGATTACGGTCACGACGAAAGGTTTTGGCCACGGTGTCGGGATGAGTCAATATGGAGCCAATTTTATGGCCAAAGAAGGCAAAACGGTTGATCAAATTGTGAAGTATTATTACCAAGGCACACAAATTTCAGACGCAGATTCGTTTTTGAATAAATATATGGCGAAGAAGTAAAGACGCTCAATGAGCGTCTTTATCTGTTTCTGAAGGTCTTTTACTCTAGAAGCGGTTAAAACTGTTTAGAGAAGCTTCTGACAATCTTTAGGGCGACAAGATCCTTTTTCCTAATTTATGACTTAGAGATTGGTAAAGTAATCCACATGTATCGACAGACTTCGACAGACTCATAGAACGAAAGTCGAAAGGCCGACAATCTTTTTTTTTCATAGGAATGTTAGGCGGAAATCACTAATAAAAACAGGGGTTTCTAAGCAAAAGTAAACAACAGCAATGGGGAAGCCCGCCCTATTTATTTCTCTGTTTTTGTCGATTACGATAGTTATGTTCAGCGTTGAACATCTGCACGCAGAAATAATCTTGTAAAAAAGGGGTATGGACATGAAGAAAAGATTCTCACTGATCATGATGACAGGCTTGCTATTTGGATTAACTTCACCTGCTTTTGCGGCTGAAAAGAAAGAAGCGGAGGCTGAAGCTCCTGCAAACGTGGCAGTCTTGCTTGATGCCAGCGGAAGTATGGCGAAAAGAATAGATGGTGTATCTAAATTTAATACAGCTAAAAAAGAAATTTCTAAGTTTGCAAGCTCACTGCCAGAAGGCACTCAGGTGAAAATGAGTGTATTCGGTTCGGAAGGAAACAATAAATATTCTGGGAAAACTCAGTCATGTGAATCCATCCGCAACGTATACGGCTTCCAAAACTTTAACCAGCAAAGCTTCTTCAACTCTCTTAATGGAATTGGTCCGACTGGCTGGACTCCAATTGCCAAAGCGCTGAACGAGGCGAAATCTTCATTTGACCAGCTTGATGCAAAAGGTGAAAAAGTGGTCTATCTGCTGACAGATGGAGAGGAAACGTGCGGCGGAAATCCGGTTAAAACAGCAAGTGAACTGCAAAAAGACAATATCACTGTTAATGTGATCGGATTTGATTATAAAAATGGATACAAAGGACAGCTAAATGCCATTGCGAAAGTTGGCGGCGGTGAATACTTCCCTGCTTATACTCAAAAAGATGTTGAGAAAATCTTTATTCAGCAATCAATAATGTTATCTAAATAAGTAAAAAGAGGCTGATAGTGATCAGCCTCTCAGACTGTTGACAAAATAGTCGGATCTTTATGATCCGACCTATTTTTGTCCAATTTATTCTGTTTTTCGGTCGAATAGGCTGGCGAGTTGGTCCTTTCCAAGTCCAATTCGCCAGTTTTTTTAGAT
>NZ_JAUMKF010000104.1:0-255 GCF_030519405.1 Bacillus sp. C28GYM-DRY-1 | reverse complement strand
GTATCGGAAGGTGCGGCTGGATCACCTCCTTTCTAAGGATATTTACGGAATATAAGACCTTGGGTCTTATAAACAGAACGTTCCCTGTCTTGTTTAGTTTTGAAGGATCATTCCTTCAGACATAGGAGCACCTGCTAAATGCGCCACGTCCTGTGGCAACGCATGTGTTAGCATGTCCTATGCGTTGTTCTTTGAAAACTAGATAACAGTAGACATCACATTCAATTAGTAAGACAAGATATCACATAGTGATTC
>NZ_JAUMKF010000103.1:0-255 GCF_030519405.1 Bacillus sp. C28GYM-DRY-1 | reverse complement strand
AATCCGCAAAAACCCGTTCAATCGTTTCTTTGCGTTTGGCATAGATTTGCCTATTCTCGTCCGTATGCCGCAAATGATCGACCTCATCTAAATGATCCTGCCATAGATGCCGATGGATTACTTTTTGGTGATTTCGGCTTTCCGTACATTGACTCAGTAATGGGCAATGTTCACATCGTTTTGGATCTGACGCATAAACCCGGTAGCCCTCTCTGTTAGTTGTGCGATAAGTCAGAACGTGGTTTTCAGGACAAA
>NZ_JAUMKF010000102.1:0-255 GCF_030519405.1 Bacillus sp. C28GYM-DRY-1 | reverse complement strand
TTTAATATGGCTGTGATTTTTCGATATCCATATCGATACTTGTGCTCTCGGCACAACGTGCCGATTTGTTTTTCCAAGTGGCGTTTGGGATGATCCTTCATCAGATTCTTCTTCCAACGATAATAAGTCGCCCGAGAGATACCTAAATGAATACAGATATCCTGCACGGTCATTGTGCTGTGCAATATTTCTACAAGTTCGACTGACGTTTTGCTATCAACTTCCTTTCCAATTCGTTGTACTTTTTTAAAACTT
>NZ_JAUMKF010000101.1:0-255 GCF_030519405.1 Bacillus sp. C28GYM-DRY-1 | reverse complement strand
AAACCGGGGCTAATACCGGATGCTTGTTTGAACCGCATGGTTCAAACATAAAAGGTGGCTTCGGCTACCACTTACAGATGGACCCGCGGCGCATTAGCTAGTTGGTGAGGTAATGGCTCACCAAGGCGACGATGCGTAGCCGACCTGAGAGGGTGATCGGCCACACTGGGACTGAGACACGGCCCAGACTCCTACGGGAGGCAGCAGTAGGGAATCTTCCGCAATGGACGAAAGTCTGACGGAGCAACGCCGCGT
>NZ_JAUMKF010000100.1:0-255 GCF_030519405.1 Bacillus sp. C28GYM-DRY-1 | reverse complement strand
ACCCGGGGAACTGAAACATCTAAGTACCCGGAGGAAGAGAAAGCAAATGCGATTCCCTGAGTAGCGGCGAGCGAAACGGGATTAGCCCAAACCAAGAGGCTTGCCTCTTGGGGTTGTAGGACACTCTGTACGGAGTTACAAAGGAACGAGGTAGATGAAGAGGTCTGGAAAGGCCCGCCATAGAAGGTAACAGCCCTGTAGTCAAAACTTCGTTCTCTCCTGAGTGGATCCTGAGTACGGCGGAACACGTGAAAT
>NZ_JAUMKF010000099.1:0-256 GCF_030519405.1 Bacillus sp. C28GYM-DRY-1 | reverse complement strand
ACCATGAGCATGTCCCGCAAAGGGACGCCCGCTGATAATGCCTCCATCGAATCGTTTCATTCCTCACTAAAGTCTGAAACGTTCTATCTTAACAGCATTGATCGAACCACGACCACCATCGTAGAACAAACTGTCACAGAATACATTCATTATTATAACAATATTCGTATTCAAACGAAACTAAACAACCAATCACCGATAAACTATCGACAATTGGCTGTTTAAAAGGTGTTTTGATCCCTGTCTCAAAAACGGG
>NZ_JAUMKF010000098.1:0-256 GCF_030519405.1 Bacillus sp. C28GYM-DRY-1 | reverse complement strand
CTCCTAGTGCCAAGGCATCCACCGTGCGCCCTTTCTAACTTAACCGTTAAAAAGAATCACTATGTGATATCTTGTCTTACTAATTGAATGTGATGTCTACTGTTATCTAGTTTTCAAAGAACACGTTTCGAAGGAATGATCCTTCAAAACTAAACAAGACAGGGAACGTTCTGTTTATAAGACCCAAGGTCTTATATTCCGTAAATATCCTTAGAAAGGAGGTGATCCAGCCGCACCTTCCGATACGGCTACCTTG
>NZ_JAUMKF010000097.1:0-259 GCF_030519405.1 Bacillus sp. C28GYM-DRY-1 | reverse complement strand
CATTAATGAAATCATGTGTCATGAAATTAACCAATTGTGATAGAGAGAAATAAGTCTAAAAGAAGCTCTAACATGTGATCTTCTCCTTTCATGCATTGATGAAATCATGTGTCATGCAATTAACCAACTGTGATAGAGAGAAATAAGTCTAAAAGAAGTTCCAACATGCGATCTTCTCCTTTCATGCATTAATGAAATCATGTGTCATGAAGTTATCCAATTGTGATAGAGAGAAATAAGTCTAAAAGAAGTTCCAACA
>NZ_JAUMKF010000096.1:0-259 GCF_030519405.1 Bacillus sp. C28GYM-DRY-1 | reverse complement strand
CTGCTAAATGCGCCACGTCCTGTGGCAACGCATGTGTTAGCATGTCCTATGCGTTGTTCTTTGAAAACTAGATAACAGTAGACATCACATTCAATTAGTAAGACAAGATATCACATAGTGATTCTTTTTAATGGTTAAGTTAGAAAGGGCGCACGGTGGATGCCTTGGCACTAGGAGCCGATGAAGGACGGGACGAACACCGATATGCTTCGGGGAGCTGTAAGCAAGCTTTGATCCGGAGATTTCCGAATGGGGAAAC
>NZ_JAUMKF010000095.1:0-259 GCF_030519405.1 Bacillus sp. C28GYM-DRY-1 | reverse complement strand
TATAAACGGCAACGAGAGTTTGCTTGGGATCGCAAATCATATTGGAGTGCATAAAAGGGTACTCCAATATTGGGTGAGAAAATATCAATATCACGGTGAAAAAGCGTTCTTAAAGTCATATACAAATGATTTAGTCCAATATAAACTAGACGTACTTGACTATATGAATGAACATGGGACGTCTATCTTAGAAACAGCTGCGATATTTAATTTGCCTTCTGACTCAACGCTTTGGAACTGGCAGCACGTAGTACAAACA
>NZ_JAUMKF010000018.1:0-79660 GCF_030519405.1 Bacillus sp. C28GYM-DRY-1 | reverse complement strand
TACCTAGCCAAGCAGGGCTAGGTATGTGGGAGCTCTTTTTCTGTTTTTGAAATCAGCCGAATATCCAAAAAAACAGCGTAAAACAAAAAAAGCTTGTAGAAAAACATCGTTTTCTCTACAAGCTGAAACCCGGACCTCGTCCGGGTTTATTTTTTTCTGATTTGGCGATAATGCTTCTAGAGGAAGTGAAGAATATGGTATATGTGCTGACAGCCCTTTTTATTCTCATAGGTATCGTGCTGCTTCTTAGAATGAAAGTTCATGTCGCTGCAGAGTATCTTCACACTGATGATAACGACAAAATGACCTTGAAGATCACGACGCTGTTTGGCCTCATACGGATCAAAAAAACAATTCCGGCGATTAAGGTGAATAAAGAGGACGGAACAGTTGATATCAAACAAAAATCAACATCGAAAATAAAAAAAAGCAGCAGCAAGAAAAAAATTTCATTTGATGATGTAGAGCAAAGCATTCATAAAATCGAAATGCTTCTGCATCAGGTCACCAAATTACGGAAACTCAGCGCGTCTTTTCTGGCGCATTTGCATATCACAAAACTCGAATGGGTCACAGTTGTCGGAATTCAGGACGCGGCAGTGACAGGTGTATTATCAGGTGCTGTATGGGGTGTGAAAGGCGGTATCGCTGCAATGCTGTATGACCATCTGGACTTTGTGAATAAACCCGTCTATCAAGTGATTCCATCGTTTCAAGTCCCTGTCTCCAAGACCCATTTCCAGTGTATATTCTTTTTTCGCTTTGGACATGCTATGCTTGCAGCTTTCAAATTCGTCAAATACGGACGGGAGCTATCCGTATTAAAGAAGAATCCGTCGTCCCGAATGACCTCAAAGAATGATTCATCAGTTTAAGGAGGAAGCATATATGGCAGACCATCCCATCCAAGGTTTAATGAAAACAGCAATGGAAAACTTGAAGGAAATGATTGATGTTAACACCATCATCGGAGATCCGGTTGAAACGCCGGATGGAAGCGTGATTTTAACCGTTTCTAAAGTTGGATTCGGATTCGCCGCAGGCGGAAGCGAGTTTGGCGGAAAGCCGGCAGAAAAGAAATCGGAAGACGATGAGACAAGGGAACAAAAACTTCCTTTCGGAGGCGGAAGCGGGGGCGGTGTGTCCATTACGCCGATCGCGTTTTTAATTGTCGGATCGACAGGAATCAGAATGCTTCATTTAGATGAAAATACTCATTTGATTGAGAAAATTTTAGATGCGGCCCCTCAAACCCTTGAGCGCATCCAGCAAATGTTCAAGAAAAATAACAAGAACCAAGGTCAGGGCCAAAATCAAAACCAAATGAACAATATGAATTATTAAAGAAGGTTAACTGCGGCGGCCGCAGTTAACTTTTTTTTGGCATATACTTTGCAGTTTGCAGGAAACTTTACTATGATAGAGACATACATACAAAAGGGAGGAATTATAATGGCTGAAATTACATTTAAAGGCGGTCCGGTTACACTCGTTGGACAAGAAGTGAAAGTAGGAGATCAAGCTCCTGATTTCACAGTGCTGACTAACAGCCTTGAAGAAAAATCGTTAGCTGATATGAAAGGAAAGGTAACGATTATTTCTGTTATCCCTTCAATTGATACAGGTGTTTGTGATGCGCAAACACGCCGTTTTAACGAAGAAGCTGCAAAGCTTGGAGATGTTAACGTCTATACAATCAGTGCAGACCTTCCATTTGCACAAGCGCGCTGGTGCGGTGCTAACGGAATTGACAAAGTGGAAACACTGTCTGACCATAGAGATATGTCATTTGGCGAAGCGTTCGGTGTGTATATTAAAGAACTTCGTCTGCTTGCACGTTCCGTATTCGTCCTTGATGAGAACGGAAAAGTCGTTTACGCTGAATATGTAAGCGAAGCAACAAACCACCCGAACTATGAAAAGCCAATTGAGGCTGCCAAGGCATTAGTGAAGTAAGCACGGAAAAAAGCTCCAGGCTGCCGCCGGAGCTTTTTTCATGGCAAGGAGGAACATATATGCAAAAAGACCATGTAGGTGCGGTTTACGAGCTGTTAAACGAAGCCGCGATCACGATAAAAAATGAATTGCAAATTTCATATATAGAGGCGCTGGCTGAAGCGGGAGAAATGTATTTTCTTGAAAAAACGGATCAGTTAAAACTTCCTGATGAGAAAGCCAAACAGCTTCAGGCTCTTCTAGAAAAAGCGGAATTCGGCACGTATGAACACGAGTGGGTTCGTAAAGCTTTTCAGCTTGCCGTCCTAAAGGGACTGAAAGATATCTCCCATCCGAACAGACAAATGACGCCGGACACGATCGGGCTGTTCATCAGTTATTTAGTGAATAAGTTTATGGCGGACAAAAAGGAACTGACGGTTCTTGATCCGGCAGTAGGAACGGGAAACCTTCTGTTCACCGTGCTGAACCAGCTGTCTGAAAAAACGGCAAATAGCTATGGCATTGAAATTGATGATGTGCTGTTGAAAATCGCGTATGCCCAAGCGAACCTTCTGAGAAAAGAGCTTGAGCTTTTCCATCAGGACAGCCTTGAGCCGCTGTTTATCGATCCTGTTGACACGGTCATATGCGATCTGCCAGTCGGCTATTATCCGAATGACGAAGGGGCAGAAGCGTTTGAGCTTAAAGCTGACGAAGGCCATTCCTTCGCTCATCATCTGTTTATTGAGCAAAGCGTCAAGCACACCAAACCGGGCGGCTACCTATTTTTTATGATCCCGAATCATTTATTTGAGAGCTCCCAAAGCGACAAGCTGAAGCAGTTTTTCAAAGATAAAGTTCATATCAACGCGCTTTTGCAGCTTCCAAAATCCATTTTTAAAGACGAGGCTCATGCCAAAAGCATCCTTGTGCTCCAGAAAAAAGGAGAGGAGACAAAAGCGCCAAGCCAAATTTTGCTTGCGAATCTTCCGTCTTTCTCCAATCAGAAGCCTATGCTTGATATGATGGTTCAATTGGATGCGTGGTTTAAGAAAGAAAAATAGATGTTAAATAGCAGCTTAGGCAGCCGTCATGCGATGGATGCTTAAGCTGTTTTTATTTGTGCACTTGAAGACATGACCGGCGAATTGAATTCCGCTTTGAAACACAAAATACAGAAAGAAAAACCGCAACATGTAAGCGTTCGTCAACATGAATTCTATAGGTAATATGTCTGAAAATAACGACTTCTCGTTGTAAGCGTTATCAATACATAAGTTGACTTGAAATGCCGACATGACAATGTTTAAATGGAAAAGTCAGATATTTTTCGGAGAAGATGAGGATATTCACCGGGAAAAAAGTACGAAAACGAAGTTGTTGATACAGAGTATAAAGGAGCGTCAATCATGTCCAAAATTATTGCAATTAACGCAGGAAGCTCGTCTTTGAAATTTCAGCTTTTCGAAATGCCTTCAGAAACCGTTTTAACAAAGGGTTTAGTTGAACGAATTGGTATCGCCGACAGCGTCTTCACCATTTCTGTAAACGGCGAAAAAAATACAGAAGTAACTGATATTCCGGATCATGCGGTAGCTGTTAAAATGCTGCTGAACAAGTTAACGGAATTCGGCATTATTAAAGATCTGAATGAAATTGACGGAATCGGCCACCGCGTCGTGCACGGCGGAGAAAAATTCAGCGATTCTGTTTTATTAACGGATGAAACCATAAATGAAATTGAAGATATTTCTGAATTGGCACCGCTTCACAACCCGGCAAATATCGTTGGAATTAAAGCGTTTAAAGAAGTGCTTCCAAATGTTCCTGCGGTTGCTGTTTTTGATACGGCATTCCACCAAACAATGCCTGAGCAGTCTTACCTGTACAGCCTGCCGTATGAATACTATGAAAAGTTCGGCATCCGTAAATACGGCTTCCACGGCACTTCACATAAATATGTGACTGAGCGCGCGGCAGAGCTTCTCGGCCGCCCGTTAAAAGACTTACGCTTGATTTCCTGCCACCTTGGAAACGGCGCAAGTATTGCGGCTGTAGAAGGCGGCAAATCAATTGATACTTCCATGGGCTTTACGCCGCTTGCCGGTGTTGCAATGGGGACACGTTCTGGAAACATCGACCCAGCCCTGATTCCATACATCATGGAGAAAACAGGCCAAACGGCTGACGAAGTATTGAATACATTAAACAAAAAAAGCGGATTGCTCGGCATTTCCGGTTTCTCAAGCGATCTTCGTGACATCGTTGAAGCAACGAAAGAAGGAAATGAGCGTGCGGAAACTGCCCTTGAAGTCTTCGCAAGCAGAATCCACAAATACATCGGTTCATACGCTGCAAGAATGAGCGGTGTAGATGCGATCATCTTTACTGCCGGTATCGGTGAAAACAGTGTAGAAGTCAGAGAACGCGTGCTTCGCGGCCTAGAATTCATGGGCGTATACTGGGATCCTGCACTTAATAACGTACGCGGCGAGGAAGCTTTCATCAGCTATCCGCACTCTCCAGTAAAAGTCATGATCATTCCGACAGATGAAGAAGTCATGATTGCGCGTGACGTTGTCCGTTTAGCAAAATAAATCGCATGAAAGCACATTCTCTTGAATGTGCTTTTTTGTTGATGCATGATAGTGACAGACAGAAAAAATAAAGAGGTGGGCCAATGAGCGTTCAAGAGCATAGACAGGAAGCTCCGGATATCGTTCGGTGCAAAGTCATGACAGTCAGTGACACGAGAACAGAGGAAACCGATAAAAGCGGCAAACTGATGATCTCGTTTTTAGAAGAAGCCGGTCATCATATTGCTGCATATGAAATTGTAAAAGACGAAAAGGATGCTTTGCAGCGGGCAGTGCTTGCGGGCTGCATGGATGAACAGACAGACGCGGTTCTCTTAAACGGAGGGACAGGCATAGCAAATCGAGACGTCACAATTGAGGCCATCACGCCATTGTTTTCGAAAGAGCTGCCCGGCTTTGGAGAAATCTTCAGGATGCTGAGTTATACAGAGGATATCGGCTCTGCCGCAATCATGTCGAGAGCCACTGCTGGTGTCATTCAGCATACAGCTGTTTTCTCGACACCAGGCTCAAGCGGCGCGGTAAAGCTGGCAATGAATAAGCTGATAATTCCCGAACTTGCACATGTAGTCAGAGAAATCAGAAAAGACAAGTAAATGAATAAATACTACGAAACTTCACCTGCAAAAATAGGTGAAGTTTTTTTCATAAAAGGCTTGAAAAAAAGAAACGTACTTGTTAAAGTGTATACATACAAAATGTATTTTTATTAAATATAACTTATTTTTATACAAAAACGAAACACGGTTGAGAGGGGATTTTTATCATGTCAGAACAGAAAAAAGTCGTATTAGCATACTCAGGAGGTCTTGATACTTCCGTCGCAATAAAATGGCTTCAGGAGCAAGGGTATAATGTAATCGCCTGCTGCCTGGACGTCGGTGAAGGCAAAGATTTGGCATTTGTTCAGCAAAAAGCGCTGGAAGTCGGCGCGACAAACTCCTACGTGATCGATGCAAAAGAAGAATTTGCACAGGACTACGCGCTTATCTCTTTACAGGCCCATACGATGTATGAAGGAAAATATCCGCTCGTTTCAGCATTATCTCGACCGCTGATTGCGAAAAAACTGGTTGAAATCGCGGAAAAAGAAGATGCACAGGCGATTGCGCACGGATGCACAGGGAAAGGAAATGACCAAGTTCGTTTCGAAGTATCCATTAAATCATTAAACCCTGACCTCGAAGTTATCGCGCCGGTTCGGGAATGGCAATGGTCACGTGAAGAAGAAATTGAATATGCAACAAGCCGCGGTATTCCGATTCCGATCAATCTTGACAGCCCGTATTCAATCGACCAAAACCTGTGGGGACGTGCAAATGAGTGCGGTATTTTAGAAGATCCATGGGCTGCGCCGCCAGAAGGTGCTTACGATTTAACAGCTCCGCTGGAAAAAACGCCGGATACGCCCGAAGTGATTGAAATTGCATTTAAACAAGGTGTGCCTGTATCCATTGATGGTGTATCTTACTCACTTTCTGAACTGATTCTGAAGTTGAACGAAATGGCAGGCGCACACGGTGTCGGACGTATCGACCACGTGGAAAACCGTCTTGTCGGCATTAAATCCCGGGAAGTATACGAATGCCCTGGTGCGATAACACTCATCAAAGCGCATAAAGAACTGGAAGATATAACCTTGGTTAAGGAGGTAGCCCACTTTAAACCGATTATCGAGCAAAAAATGTCAGAAATTATTTATAACGGCTTATGGTTCTCGCCGTTAAAAGACGCGCTGCATGCTTTCTTAAAAGAAACGCAAAAGCATGTCACAGGCATTGTCCGCGTAAAGCTGTTTAAAGGCCATGCGATTGTGGAAGGTCGTAAATCAGAATACTCTTTATATGATGAAAAACTTGCAACATATACAAAAGACGATGCGTTTGATCACCATGCGGCAATTGGGTTTATCGAGCTTTGGGGACTTCCGACAAAAGTGAACAGCATCGTGAAAAAAAAGGAGCAGATTAAAGCATGAAGAAGCTTTGGGGAGGCCGATTTCAAAAAACACCGGAAAAATGGGTCGACGAGTTCGGCGCGTCTATATCATTTGACCGAAATTTAGTCACTGAAGACATTACAGGGTCTCTCGCACATGCTGCCATGCTGAAAAAATGCGGTATCCTGACAACAGAGGAAGAACTGAAAATCCGTGAGGGACTGAATACCCTTCTGCAAAAAGCAGAGGAAGGAACATTGGAATTCTCAGTTGATTATGAAGATATTCATTTGAACATTGAGAAAATGCTTATTGACGAAATCGGCCCTCTTGGCGGCAAGCTGCATACCGGCAGAAGCCGGAATGACCAGGTGGCAACTGACATGCATTTATACTTGAAACATCATGTGGGCCACATCATCGAGCTAATTGAGGCGTTCCAATGCGCGCTGATCGAAAAGGCGGAAGCGAATGTCGAAACGATTCTGCCAGGATACACTCACCTGCAACGCGCCCAGCCGATTTCGTTCGCTCACCATTTGCTTGCGTATTTCTGGATGCTGGAGCGTGATAAGGAGCGTTTTCAGGACTCAATGAAGCGGATTAACAAATCACCGCTTGGCTGCGGGGCGCTGGCGGGAACAACCTTCCCAATCGACCGTAATTATTCAGCAGAACTGCTCGGATTTGATTCTATTTATGAAAACAGCCTGGACGGTGTCAGCGACAGAGATTTCATTTTGGAGTTTTTAAGCAACAGCAGTATGCTGATGATGCACCTATCCCGTTTTTCTGAAGAAATTATTTTATGGTGCTCTCAGGAGTTTAAATTCATCGAGCTTGACGATACGTACGCAACAGGAAGCAGTATGATGCCACAAAAGAAAAACCCAGATATGGCAGAGCTGATCCGCGGAAAAACGGGACGCGTATACGGTGATATGATGGGGCTGTTTACAATCATGAAAGGTCTTCCGCTCGCTTACAACAAAGACCTTCAAGAAGACAAAGAAGGCATGTTTGACACAGTGAAAACGGTTGAAGGCAGCCTGCAAATCTTCACAGGCATGATCCAAACAATGACTGTAAACAAAGAGGTCATGAAGCAAGCGACAAAACAAGACTTTTCAAATGCGACAGAACTGGCCGATTATTTAGCGAAAAAAGGAATGCCGTTCAGAGAAGCGCATGAAGTGGTTGGAAAACTTGTATACACATGCATCGAAAAAGGGATCTATTTAAGCGATATGCCGTTTGCCGATTTTCAGCAGGCGAGCACGCTCTTCGATGAAGATATTTACACTGTGTTAGACCCTTACTACGCAGTTGAAAAAAGAATGAGCGCTGGGGGCACCGGATTCAAACAAGTGGAGCAGGCGCTTAAAAAAGCAAAAGCTAGCGTGGCAGCAGGAGTTTGTTAAAATTTCCTTCATAAAATCCCGCCATTATAGCCAACCTACCTCTATAATGATGGGAGGCAGAAGGATGAAAAAAGAACTGGAACGCTATATATATGATGAACAAGAAAGCCAGGAGACAACAAGGCTCATTTCAGAAGCATATCAAAGCGGTTATGTCGATATGCATGATCAGGAGCCTTCATCTTCTGCAGAATAAGCTGTCTGTACAGGCAGCTTTTTTTGTATGTCAAAGTGTAAAAAGTGATATTGAAGGCCTTTTATAGTAAAGTAGAAGAAGAAACACTTTATTGAAAGCGGCGACGTTGCTTGGGAGGTATTCATGTGCGACATGCTTTAATTACTGCCGGTTCGAAGGGTTTAGGCCGCAAAGTGACTGAGACGTTGCTTGCAAAGGGGTATTCAGTAACAGTCAATTACAGACAGGACGAGGAGGCTGTCAGCCGCCTAAAGGAAGCCTGTCCTGATTGTCTTGACCGGCTGCAATTTGTAAAAGGTGATGTCACCAAAAAAGAAGATCTGCTGCGTATTGCAGAGGCAGCCTTAAACCGCTTCGGAAGGGTCGACTTTTTGATTAACAACGCGGGACCATACATATTTGAACGTAAAAAGTTAGCCGATTATACTGATAATGAATGGTACGGCATGCTGGAAGGTAATTTAAGCGCTGTCTTTCATTTATTCAAAGCGGTTATTCCTATTATGAGGAAACAGCAATTCGGACGTATTATCACGTACGGATTCCAAGGTGCGGCGCACGCGCCCGGCTGGCTTCACCGGTCGGCATTTGGCGCTGCGAAAGTGGGTTTGGCTTCTTTAACAAAGACCATCGCCATTGAAGAAGCCGAATTCGGCATAACTGCCAACATGGTTTGCCCGGGTGACATTGTCGGTGACATGAAGGAAGCATCAATAGAGGAAGCCAGAAAGCGAATCGGCAAAGACAAAACGCCGATAGGAAGATCCGGCACAGGCGAGGATATCGCCCGGATTATCGCTTTCTTGTGCGAGGAGAACTCAGACCTTGTGACAGGGACTGTCATTGAAGCCACCGGAGGCCTCAATGTCATTAATAAGAATCAAACAACATAAGTTTTTCAGCTTTTTAAAAAGGGAAAATAAAAAATGGACGAGGTGAAAGAAATGAAAGTGACATATCACGGACATTCTGTAATCACAGTGGAAACGAAGGATCACCATATTATATTTGATCCGTTTTTGACAGGGAATTCGTTAACGGATGTAAAGCCGGAGGATGTAAAAGCAGACGTTATCTTATTGACGCATGGCCACAATGATCATGTCGGCGACACTGAGCAAATCGCCAAGCAAAACAACGCGCTGGTTGTAGCTCCGAACGAGCTCGCCGTGTACCTAGGCTGGAAAGGCTTGAATGTTCATCCGATGCACATCGGCGGCTCCCGCCAGTTCGATTTTGGAAAAGTGAAACTCACACAGGCCTTTCACGGATCAGCCATCACAGATGAAGAAAACAAAACGATAACTTACACAGGCATGCCAGCCGGTATTTTGCTGACAGTAGAAGATAAAACGATTTTCCACGCGGGCGATACGGCTCTTTTCTCTGATATGAAACTTATTGGCGAATTGAATCATATCGACATTGCCTTTTTGCCGATTGGCGATAACTTTACGATGGGGCCTGAAGACGCAAAGCTTGCCGCTGAATGGCTGCGCGCAAAACAGGTCGTGCCGGTGCATTACAATACATTCCCGGTCATCGAACAAGACCCTGAGGCATTCGCTGACAGCCTGCCGGGCGGAGTCGGAAAAGTCATGGCGGTCGGTGAGACGATCGAGCTTTAAACGAATGAAAACATCCCCTGATTTCTCTGGGGGATGTTTTTTATTTTCTCCGCTCATTGCGTATAAATCCTCCGAAACCTTATAATAAAAGCAGAAGACTGTCCTTAGAGGTGAAACGCTTGGCAACGAAGCATGAACAAATTTTATCGTATATTGATTCACTGCCTGTCGGTGAAAAAATTTCTGTGCGAAGAATTGCAAAGGAAATGAAAGTAAGCGAAGGGACCGCGTACAGAGCAATTAAGGAAGCAGAGAATAAAGGGTTTGTCAGCACAATTGAACGTGTGGGTACAATCAGGATTGAACAAAAGAAAAAAGAGAATATTGAAAAGCTTACATATGCGGAAGTCGTAAATGTCATAGACGGACAGGTGCTCGGAGGACGAGCCGGACTCCATAAGACATTGAATAAATTTGTCATCGGCGCGATGGAGCTGGACGCGATGATGCGTTACACCGCAGCGGGCAATCTTTTAATTGTCGGAAACAGAATCAACGCACACAGACAGGCGCTCGAAGCGGGCGCGGCTGTATTGGTGACCGGGGGCTTTAACACGGATGACAGCATTGTGCAGCTGGCAGATGAGCTTGAGCTGCCGATTTTATCCACAAGCTATGACACTTTTACAGTCGCCGCAATGATTAACCGGGCGATTTATGACCAGCTGATCAAAAAAGAAATTGTCCTGGTCGAGGACATTTTAACGCCTGCTGACCGTACGGTATATCTTTCGCCTAAGGATAAACTTGAAAAGTGGTATGAGAAAAACTTTGAAACGGGGCACGGCCGGTTCCCGGTTGTCGACGACCAGATGAAAATCCACGGCATCCTAACATCAAAAGATATTGCCGGCCATGACCGAAACGCACCTATCGAAAAGGTCATGACCAAAAATCCTGTTACGGTTATTGGGAAAACCTCTGTCGCCTCAGCCGCGCAAACGATGGTATGGGAAGGAATCGAAGTGCTACCCGTCACTGACGGCCACCAAAAACTGATTGGCATGATCAGCCGCCAAGACGTGTTAAAAGCGCTTCAAATGATTCAAAAGCAGCCGCAGGTCGGGGAGAAGCTTGATGATATCGTTTCAAGGGGATTTAAAGATGAGGGTGATGATAAAGAGGATCAAACGGTTTACGAGTATGAAGTCACGCCGCAGATGACAAACCAGCTCGGAACCATTTCTTATGGTGTGTTTACGACCATTCTGACGCAAGCGGCCAACCGGTTTTTGCGCTCGAAAAAACGCGGCGAGCTCGTCATCGAAAGCATCACCATTTTCTTTTTAAAGCCTGTGCAGATGGAATCGGTCATCGAAGTCAAACCGCGCATTTTGGAGGCGGGCCGAAAGTTTGGAAAAATGGAAGTTGAAGTGCACAGCCAGGGCCATATCGTGTCAAAAGCGATGCTGATGGTTCAGCTGATGGAAAGAAGCTAAGGGACGTTTAAGGCGCCCCTTACGCGTGATCTCTTTCAGCTTCTTTGGCGTGAAGGGGATAGTAATGCCTATAGGCTTTATAACCTGCCCAAGCGCTTCCTGCTCCTATGACGATAAAGATACCGCCAATTACTAACGTTAATACAGAATGAAATAATATCATTTGGTTGAGCCCGTAGAACAGGACCAGTGACCCTAAGGCCATGCTTGATTTTGCTGAACAGATTTCTTTCTCCAAAGATTGCTTAGCCCGAACGCCTTTTACTTTATAGTACACATAAAAGCAGGCTGAAAGCCCAATCAAAAAAACAAGAACCAGCATAAATGAAATCCTCCATGTAAAAGTTTACAAACCCATTCTATACCAAAACGGGCTTGGTTTTGACGTTATTTTTCTTTTCCGTCGGCAGAGAATGTGATTTAATGAATAAAAACAATAAAGGAGTATCAAATGAAAACAGAACTGATCAGAACCATATCATTATATGACACGATTATCTTACATAGACATGTGCGTCCTGATCCGGATGCCTACGGATCACAGTGCGGACTTACAGAAATCCTGCGTGAAACATATCCTGAAAAAAATATTTTTGCGGTCGGAACGCCTGAACCGTCCCTCTCTTTCTTATATTCCCTTGATGAGGTGGACAATGAAACATATGAAGGCGCACTTGTCATTGTCTGCGATACGGCAAATCAGGAAAGAATCGACGATCAGCGTTATCCTTCCGGCGCCAAACTGATAAAAATCGACCACCATCCGAACGAAGATCAATACGGTGACCTTCTCTGGGTCGATACAAGCGCCAGCTCAGTAAGTGAAATGATTTACGAGCTGTATTTAGAAGGAAAAGAGCACGGGTGGAAGCTGAATACGAAAGCGGCAGAGCTCATCTACGCCGGCATCGTCGGAGATACCGGACGCTTCTTATTTCCGAATACAACGGAAAAAACATTAAAATATGCAGGCGAGCTCATTCAGTATCCATTCTCTTCCTCAGAGTTGTTTAATCAATTGTATGAAACAAAACTGAATGTGGTGAAGCTTAACGGCTATATCTTTCAAAATGTGTCATTGTCCGAAAACGGTGCAGCTTCTGTTTTTATCAAAAAAGATACGCTTGAAAAATTCGGCACAACGGCATCAGAAGCGTCGCAGCTCGTCGGGACGCTTGGGAATATCTCAGGTATTCAGGCTTGGGTGTTTTTCGTAGAAGAAGCCGATCAAATCAGAGTTAGATTCCGCTCGAAGGGGCCTGTCATTAACGGACTTGCCCGGAAATATAATGGCGGAGGGCATCCGCTTGCTTCAGGCGCCTCTATTTACAGTTGGGATGAAGCTGATCGGATATTAGCTGATCTGGAAGCATTATGTAAAGAACACGAGTAGAGGGGAGACCCTCTCTCTTAGTGTTCATCTGTGACGGGGATGAACCAGCAGCCAAAATCAGTAAGGTCCTCATAGACTTGGAGATTGTGAGATTGAAGTTCTTTTTTGATGAGGGAAGCGAGTGAGTGTGTTTCGGCATATGCAGAAAAACCTTGTCTGAGCCGGGCTGTTTGATCTTTTGCTAACTGACGGTCACTGTAAACCTCCATTTCCCTTCCTCCTTCCTTTCGCCATTAAGCCTCACATATAGTTTATAAAAAAGAATGGAAAAAAGCGACAGAAGTTTGTAGGATTTTAAAAAAATCCATAATTATGTGGCGAATGATATTTCAAGTTCTACTGTCAATCTTGTATAAATCGTTAATTCCTTGACGGTTGCCTCGTATTTTTTTTCATTGATCATATACACCTTATTTTCGATTGTCCGTTTTAAAAGATCTTTTGTTTGATAGACACTCTCTATGTCTTTTGTAATCACCTCTGAAATATCATCCTTTACATGCTCCTCGAATTTCGTTTTATCCGGCTGCGATATTTTATATTTATCCCCATTCAGCAATTTAACGCTGACGCTTTGAATCAGCAGTTTTCTTTTATTATCTTCATTCAGTTTATGGAGGTCTTCCTGATAGATTGAAATTTGATTGTTCAAGTCTTTTACATGCTCTTTTTGTTTTTCGATGAGGCTGACCTGCTCCTCTTGGAATGTTCCGTAGGTAAACAGGAAAAAAAACCAGCTGATTACGGCTCCGCACATCATTCCCGCGAAAAAACGCTGCCACCCCGGTTTTTTGTAATGCTGGGGGACCCTCATGAAGAAAGATGCTCCTGAGTCAGCCATGAGATAATGAGCCAGCCGCTTTGCGCGCCGCCCATGGCCGAGATAATTAAAAGAAGCTGCTTAAAGATATCTCTCGTATTGCCTTCAAGAATACCTCGTTCAAAGCTGTATACCGCATCAAAGGTGCCTCCGATTGCTGCGACAAGCGCCCATATCTTTAACCGGTTCGCAAGCTTTGTAATCGCCGTAAGCGGGGCTTCGCCTGCCAAATATGCGCCGAGACCTCCGATGAGTGCGCCCCCGATCAACACCCCTAACGCAATGAAGTAACTATTAATAAAATTCACCATAAATCCTGCTTCCTGATCCATCCTTATCACCTCGCCTTTTATATCATATTGGGCTTTCAGGACAAGTATGATGAGTAGTCGAAAAAGAACATTTGTTTCTTTTGCAAACCGGACTTATAATGAAGAAAGAAATGGATCGTAAGGAGAAAGAGGTGATAGCATGTCCTTTGTTCACCTGCAAGTGCACAGCGGGTACAGCCTGCTAAATAGCGCCGCGGCTGTGGAAGAGCTCGTCAGTGAAGCTGACAGGCTCGGATATACGTCTTTGGCGCTGACAGATGATCATGTCATGTACGGAGCTATTCAATTTTATAAAGCATGCAAGGCGAGAGGAATCACTCCGATAATCGGTTTGACGGCTTCTGTTTTTACAGATAATAACGAGCTTGAAGCCTACCCGCTCGTCCTGCTGGCTAAATCAAATACAGGCTATCAAAACCTGTTGAAAATCAGCAGCGTCCTGCAATCGAAATCAAAAGACGGGCTGAAGCCGAAATGGCTTTACAGTTATCGAGAAGGCATTATCGCAATAACGCCCGGCGAAAAAGGATATATTGAAATGCTTCTTGAAGAAGGGCTGTTTGAACAGGCTGCGCAAGCCGCAATTGAATTTCAGTCTATATTCGGAAAGGGGGCTTTTTATTTCTCCTATCAGCCTTTCAAAGGGAATCAAGCCTTGTCTGAGCAGATTCTGCGTCTGTCTGAAGAAACGGGTATCCCTGTAACGGCGACAGGCGATGTGCATTACATAAAGAAAGAAGATAAGGCTGCCTACCGCTGTCTGAAAGCGATTAAAGCAGGTGAAAAACTGACGGATGCACCCGCCGAAGACCTTCCTGATCTCGATTTGAAACCGCTCGAAGAAATGCAAAACATTTATCGAGAGCACCCCGAAGCACTGCAAGAATCTGTTGAGATCGCGAAACAATGCCGGGTTGATGTCAGCCTCGGGCAGACCCGTCTCCCGTCTTTCCCGACTCCAAACGGAACGTCCGCTGATGATTATTTAACGGACATCTGTATGGCAGGACTCCGGAGCCGTTTTGGCACGCCTGATGAACGATATCTTCGCCGTCTTCAATATGAGCTTGGTGTCATCAAGCGGATGAAATTCAGCGATTACTTTCTGATCGTATGGGATTTTATGAAATATGCCCATGATAAAGGGATCGTCACGGGACCGGGAAGGGGTTCTGCGGCTGGCTCTCTTGTGGCTTATGTGCTGTATATCACAGATGTTGATCCGATTAAACATCATCTGCTGTTTGAACGATTTTTAAATCCCGAACGTATCAGTATGCCGGATATCGATATTGACTTCCCGGATACAAGAAGAGATGAAGTCATCCAATACGTTCAGCAGAAATACGGTGCGATGCATGTTGCCCAGATTATTACCTTTGGAACACTTGCGGCAAAAGCGGCGCTTCGGGACGTCGGCAGAGTATTTGGCGTAAGTCCGAAGGAAGCAGATCAGCTTGCAAAACTCATTCCTGCAAGGCCGGGCATGACGCTGGATGAAGCGAGAAAGCAGTCGCCGCAGCTGGATAAGCGGATTCGGGAGTCAAGCCTGCTTCAGCAAGTCTATACGATTGCCAAAAAAATAGAAGGGCTGCCAAGGCACACATCAACCCACGCAGCAGGAGTTGTCCTGAGTGAAGAACCATTAACAGATGTTGTCCCTCTTCAGGAAGGGCATGAAGGGATATATTTGACGCAATACGCGATGGATCATCTTGAAGACTTGGGCCTTTTAAAAATGGATTTCTTAGGTTTGCGAAACCTGACTCTCATTGAGTCCATCACTTCAATGATCGAAAAAGAAGAAAACATTAAAATAGATCTTTCAAGTATTTCCTACCGTGATGACAAAACGTTCTCCTTGCTGTCAAAAGGGGATACGACAGGAATTTTCCAGCTTGAATCTGCAGGGATGAGAAGTGTCTTGAAGCGGCTTAAACCTTCAGGCTTGGAGGATATTGTGGCGGTCAATGCGCTGTACCGGCCTGGTCCGATGGAAAATATTCCGCTATTTATCGACCGTAAACACGGTCGGGCGCCTGTCCACTATCCTCATGAAGATTTAAGGAGCATCTTGGAAGATACATATGGCGTCATTGTGTATCAGGAACAAATTATGATGATTGCTTCCCGCATGGCAGGGTTTTCTTTAGGCGAAGCGGACATGCTAAGACGGGCGGTCAGCAAAAAGAAAAAAGAAATCCTGGACAGAGAGCGGAGCCATTTTGTTGAAGGGTGCTTAAAAAAGGAGTATTCTGTAGACACTGCAAATGAAGTCTACGATTTAATCGTCAAATTCGCAAATTATGGCTTTAACCGAAGCCATGCGGTGGCATACAGCATGATTGGCTGCCAGCTTGCGTATTTGAAAGCTCATTATCCGTTATATTTTATGTGCGGATTGCTGACAAGTGTCATTGGCAATGAGGATAAAATATCTCAATATCTTTACGAAGCTAAGGGGAGCGGGATTCGTATCCTTCCTCCGTCAGTGAACAAAAGCAGTTTTCCGTTTACAGTTGAAGACGGATCTGTCAGATACAGCCTTCGCGCGATTAAAAGTGTAGGCGTCTCAGCAGTAAAAGATATATATAAAGCAAGAAAAGAGAAACCATTCGAAGATCTTTTCGATTTCTGCTTTCGCGTACCGTCAAAAAGCGTAAATCGCAAGATGCTTGAAGCACTTATCTTTTCTGGTGCGATGGACGAATTCTGCCAAAATCGGGCCACGCTTCTAGCATCCATTGATGTTGCTTTGGAACATACTGAGCTATTCGCCGCGGACGATGACCAAATGGGATTGTTTTTAGATGAATCGTTTTCAATTAAGCCAAAGTATGTGGAGACGGAGGAGCTTCCGCTTGTGGATTTACTTGCGTTTGAAAAAGAGACGCTCGGCATTTATTTTTCAAATCATCCGCTCTCTGCCTACCGAAAACAGCTGGCTGCGCACGGGGCAGTGTCCATTCAGCAGGCCCAGCAGGCTGTCAAAAGGCAGCTTTCTCTCGGCGTTCTGCTGTCGAAGATCAAGACGATTCGGACGAAAGCAGGTCAAAACATGGCGTTTTTAACGCTCAGTGACGAAACCGGTGAAATGGAAGCCGTAGTCTTTCCTGAACAATTCAGACTGCTTTCTCCCGTTTTAAGAGAAGGAGCTCTTTTGTTCACAGCGGGGAAATGTGAAGTAAGGCAGGATAAGGTCCAGTTTATCATGTCCCGGGCAGAAATATTAGAAAATATGGATGCAGAAAACGTGCCATCGGTTTATATAAAAATAGAAAGCAGTCAGCACAGTCAGGAGATCCTGGCAAAGATTAAGCGCATTTTGCTGGAGCATAAAGGGGAAACAGGCGTTTATCTCTATTATGAAAGGCAGAAACAGACGATTAAGCTTCCTGAGTCGTTTCATATCAATGCGGATCACCAGGTATTATATCGCTTAAAAGAGCTGTTGGGTCAAAAAAACGTCGTTTTAAAACAGTGGTAACGACTCCCTTTTTGTTATACAATTGGAGCAATTATGTGACCCTGTTTAAATATTCAGATAGATTAACTCCGCAGAATGCAGCATTCAACGCAGCAATATACGAATCAAAAATATCCATAAGGAGTGTTTAGGAGAATGACATTAAGAGAAGAAGCATTACACCTGCATAAAGTCAACCAAGGGAAACTTGAGTCTAAATCGAAAGTAGAAGTCAGAAACGCGAAAGATTTAAGTCTTGCGTATTCCCCAGGTGTTGCAGAACCGTGTAAGGATATTCATGAAGACATTAACAAAGTATATGATTATACAATGAAGGGGAACATGGTAGCAGTTGTAACTGACGGTACAGCTGTGCTTGGCCTTGGAAATATCGGCCCTGAAGCCGCGCTTCCTGTCATGGAAGGGAAAGCTGTTCTATTCAAAAGCTTTGCAGGCGTGGATGCGTTCCCAATTGCTTTAAACACAAACGATGTTGATAAAATCGTTGAAACTGTTAAATTGCTTGAACCAACATTTGGCGGCGTCAACCTTGAAGATATTGCAGCGCCAAACTGCTTTATCATTGAAGAACGCCTCAAAAAAGAAACAAACATCCCGGTTTTCCATGATGACCAGCACGGTACTGCCATCGTAACGGTAGCAGGTCTAGTAAACGCGCTGAAACTGTCTGGAAAATCCATGTCATCCATTAAAGTTGTCGCAAATGGCGCCGGTGCAGCTGGTATTGCGATTATCAAGCTTCTTCACCATTACGGCGTGCGTGACATCGTGATGTGCGATTCAAAAGGAGCGATTTATGAAGGGCGTCCGGAAGGCATGAACGATGTCAAAAATGAAGTGGCGAAATTTACAAACCAAGACCGCAAAGACGGTTCTCTGAAAGATGTCATCGTTGATGCTGACGTATTTATCGGCGTGTCTGTAGCAGGAGCATTAACAAAAGAAATGGTTCAAAGTATGGCAAAAGATCCTATTATCTTTGCGATGGCAAATCCAAATCCGGAAATTATGCCGGAAGATGCGCGTGAAGCTGGCGCAAGCGTTATTGGAACGGGCCGTTCTGACTTCCCGAACCAAGTAAACAATGTTCTTGCATTCCCTGGCATTTTCCGCGGTGCGCTTGATGTACGTGCCACTCACATTAACGAAGAAATGAAAATCGCAGCAGTTGAAGCCATTGCTTCACTGGTTTCAGAAGATGAGCTTAGCGCAGACTACGTCATCCCTGCACCGTTTGATAAACGTGTTGCGCCTGCTGTTGCGAAAGCTGTGGCAAAAGCGGCGATGGAAACAGGTGTTGCTAGAATCACTGTTGACCCTGAGGAAGTCGCAGAAAAAGCGAGAAAACTTACGATTATTGGTGAATAATTTTAATTAATTCATTCCAAAAATGGCAGCGCGTTGGCGGAGACCGGCGCGCTGTTCTCAAGTTAAACTGCGGCTGAAATTTTTTTAGGGGGGTCGACTTTAAAAAAATTTCAGCCGAGTTTAACATTGCTTTTGAATGCGTTGCCAATCCTGTTATTTCAACGTCTTATCTGAATTCATCCGAACCTCTCCGAACACGGCATTGAATAAAAAGTTGTCGAATTGAGGATGACAGCGTTTGACAAAAAAAGTACAATAGTTTCGGTAAAGTTATTAGCAAGTCCATCTGATTGATGACATGCGGTGAAGAGAACCCTTCACAAAAGGGAGGTAATCATTTGTTAAAGGATATATTCACGAAAAAGAAAAAGTATGCTTCCGTACCGTCTGATCAAGCGAAAAACGATGTTCCGGAAGGCATTATGACAAAATGTCCTAAGTGTAAAAAAATCATGCTCACTAAAGAGTTGGATAAAAATATGCGGGTATGCATGAACTGCGATTATCATTTCCCAATGAACGCAAAACAACGTATCGAAAGCCTGATGGATGAACAATCCTTTGAGGAGTTCAATCAGGGAATGTTATCTGAAAACCCGCTCGGCTTTCCTGGTTATCTGGAAAAGCTTGAAAAAGATCGCGAGAAAACATCCTTAAACGAGGCTGTTGTGACAGGCAAGGGCACCATCGGCGGACACCCGGCTGTTGTCGCTGTCATGGATTCTTCATTCAGAATGGGCAGCATGGGTTCAGTCGTCGGTGAAAAAATCACGCTTGCGATTGAAAAAGCAAAAGCTGATAAGGTTCCGTTTATTATTTTTACGGCCTCAGGCGGCGCTAGAATGCAGGAAGGCGTATTAAGTCTGATGCAGATGGCTAAGACAAGCTCTGCTTTAAAACTGTTCAGTGAAGAACAAGGCCTCATTATCTCAGTGATGACGCATCCGACTACGGGGGGCGTATCTGCAAGCTTTGCATCCCTTGGCGATTACAATTTCGCTGAGCCTGGCGCGCTGATCGGTTTTGCCGGAAGACGCATTATTGAACAGACAATAGGAGAAAAACTGCCTGAGGACTTCCAAACGGCTGAATTTTTATTAAAACATGGACAGCTTGATGCGGTTATTCACCGCGACGATATGAAAAAAACGTTAGAGAATCTGCTGGATATGCATCAAACAGGAGGTGACATAGAGTGGCTGCAAGATTAGAATTTGAAAAACCGGTGATTGAACTGCAAACTAAAATCGCCGAACTAAAAAAATTCACCCAAGATTCCGATATGGATCTAAGTGCGGAAATCGAACGGCTCGAAGACCGTCTCGCTAAGCTTCAGGATGATATTTACAAAAATCTGAAGCCTTGGGACCGTGTTCAAATCGCGCGTCTGGCGGACCGTCCGACAACGCTTGATTATATTGAACATCTGTTTACCGACTTTTTTGAATGTCACGGGGACAGAGCGTACGGGGACGATGAAGCCATTGTCGGCGGGATTGCGAAGTTCCATGGCCTTCCTGTAACGGTTATCGGGCATCAGCGAGGCAAAGACACGAAAGAAAACCTAGTCCGCAATTTTGGGATGCCTCACCCTGAAGGCTACCGAAAAGCGCTTCGTCTCATGAAACAGGCTGACAAATTCAACCGACCGATTATCTGTTTTATTGATACGAAGGGAGCATACCCTGGACGAGCAGCGGAGGAAAGAGGACAAAGCGAAGCCATTGCCAAAAACCTGTTTGAGATGGCCGGCCTTCGAGTGCCTGTTATCTGCGTCGTCATCGGTGAAGGCGGAAGCGGCGGAGCCCTTGGTCTGGGGGTAGGCAACCACTTGCATATGTTGGAAAACTCTACTTATTCTGTTATTTCTCCGGAAGGTGCTGCGGCACTTTTATGGAAGGACTCCAGTCTTGCTAAAAAAGCAGCAGAAACAATGAAAATCACTGCGCCAGATTTAAAAGAATTAGGTATTATAGATCATATGATAAAAGAAGTAAAAGGCGGAGCGCATCACGATGTAAAGCTGCAGGCAAGCTATATGGACGAAACCCTTACACAATCGTTGAAAACTTTGCTGAAGCTGAGCGAAGAAGAGTTAGTTCAGCAGCGTTATGAAAAATATAAAGCAATTGGCAAGGTCTCGGTTGAAGATCAATATATCGGGGTAAACTAAACAAACGTGAAGCCTTTGGCTCACGTTTATTTTTTGTGACAATCATTAAATTTTATTTAAAAACAATTTATTTAATTGTATAATAGGTAAGGTTTGATAGGGAGGATGGAGATCCCTTTTCATTGTTTTTAGAGCAATGATCATGTTATGTTTAATCATATATGTTGCTGAGGTGAATGGAGAATGAAACGTATAGGGGTATTAACGAGCGGCGGGGATTCCCCGGGAATGAACGCAGCAGTTCGCGCAGTAGTCAGAAAAGCGATTTACCATGACGTTGAAGTTTACGGCATTTACAACGGATACGCAGGATTGATCAACGGAAAGATTGAAAAGCTTGAGCTCGGATCTGTTGGGGATATTATACATCGCGGAGGAACAAAGCTTTATACGGCAAGATGTCCTGAATTCAAAACGGTTGAAGGCCGTGAAAAAGGGATAGAAAACTTGAAAAAGCTTGGTATTGAAGGTCTTGTTGTTATCGGCGGAGACGGTTCCTACATGGGTGCGAAAAAATTAACGGAACACGGGTTTCCATGCGTAGGTGTACCGGGTACAATTGATAATGACATTCCGGGCACTGATTTTACAATCGGTTTCGATACTGCTTTAAATACAGTAATTGACGCAATTGATAAGATTCGAGATACAGCGACTTCTCATGAACGTACATATGTGATCGAAGTAATGGGACGCCATGCCGGTGATATCGCATTGTGGGCCGGTCTTGCAGGGGGCGCGGAATCAATCTTAATCCCTGAGGCAGACTATGACATGCACGAAATCATTGCCCGTTTAAAACGCGGCCACGAACGCGGCAAGAAACACAGTATTATTATCGTTGCTGAAGGTGTAGGCAGCGGTGTTGAGTTCGGGAAACGCATTGAAGAAGAAACAAATCTTGAAACTAGGGTATCTGTGCTGGGCCATATCCAGCGCGGTGGTTCTCCAAGCGCTTCTGACCGCGTGCTGGCTAGCCGTCTTGGCGCATATGCTGTTGAACTGCTGCTAGAAGGAAAAGGCGGACGCTGTGTAGGTATACAAAACAATAAGCTTGTAGACCATGATATTATAGAAATACTGGATACAAAACACACAGTTGAGCAAAACATGTACCAGCTTTCAAAAGAACTGTCTATTTAATGTCAGCTGAAGGCTGAAGATTTCAGAAGGAAGTGAACCAAATGAGAAAAACTAAAATTGTTTGTACTATCGGTCCGGCAAGTGAAAGTGTTGAAATGCTTACGAAATTAATGGAGTCAGGAATGAACGTGGCTCGTCTAAACTTTTCTCACGGAGATTTTGAGGAGCACGGTGCAAGAATTAAAAATATCCGCGAAGCAAGCAAAAAGCTTGGCAAAAATGTCGGTATCCTGCTTGATACAAAAGGTCCTGAAATCCGCACACATACAATGGAAAACGGCGGCATTGAGCTCGAAACAGGCAAAGAGCTTATCGTTTCAATGGACGAGGTACTAGGAACAACAGATAAAATTTCAGTCACATATGAAGGTTTAGTTGACGACGTTGAAAAAGGTTCAACGATTCTGTTAGATGACGGACTGATCGGTCTTGAGGTACTAGATGTAGATGCTGCTAAACGCGAAATCAAAACAAAAGTAATGAACAACGGAACACTTAAAAATAAAAAAGGTGTTAACGTACCGGGCGTCAGTGTCAATCTTCCGGGGATCACTGAAAAAGATGCACGAGACATCGTTTTTGGTATTGAGCAGGGAGTAGACTTCATCGCGCCATCTTTTATACGCCGTTCCACGGACGTGCTTGAAATTCGTGAGCTTCTTGAAGAGCACAACGCTCAGGATATTCAAATCATCCCTAAAATCGAAAACCAAGAGGGCGTTGACAATATCGATGCGATTCTCGAAGTGTCTGACGGCTTAATGGTTGCACGCGGAGACTTAGGTGTGGAAATTCCAGCTGAAGAAGTACCGCTCGTGCAAAAAGAGCTGATCAAAAAATGCAACGCGCTAGGAAAACCTGTTATTACAGCGACACAAATGCTTGACAGCATGCAGCGCAACCCGCGTCCGACTCGTGCGGAAGCAAGTGACGTTGCAAACGCGATCTTCGATGGATCAGATGCGATCATGCTTTCTGGTGAAACAGCTGCCGGAAGCTATCCGGTTGAGGCGGTTCAAACGATGCACAACATCGCGTCACGTTCTGAAGAAGCTTTAAATTATAAAGAAATTCTGTCAAAACGCAGAGATCAAGTAGGAATGACGATTACAGACGCAATTGGACAATCTGTCGCACATACGGCAATTAACCTGAGTGCTGCTGCGATCGTAACACCGACTGAAAGCGGCCATACAGCGCGTATGATCGCCAAATACCGTCCACAGGCGCCAATTGTTGCGGTCACTGTAAACGATTCTGTTTCCAGAAAACTTGCGCTCGTATCAGGCGTATTCGCAGAAAGCGGCCAGAATGCGAACACAACAGATGAGATGCTTGAGGATGCTGTCCAAAAATCATTGAACAGCGGAATTGTAAAACACGGCGATCTGATCGTCATTACAGCAGGTACTGTCGGTGAGTCTGGCACTACGAATTTAATGAAAGTTTACACTGTCGGCGATATCATCGCTAAAGGCCAAGGCATTGGACGCAAATCAGCTTTCGGCCCGGTTGTCATTGCACAAAATGCAAAAGAAGCTGAGCAAAAAATGACTGACGGTGCGGTACTTGTTACAAAGAGCACTGACCGTGATATGATTGCATCTCTTGAAAAAGCGTCTGCTCTTATTACAGAAGAAGGCGGTTTGACAAGCCATGCTGCGGTAGTCGGATTAAGCCTTGGCATTCCGGTAATCGTTGGCCTTGAAAATGCAACATCTATTTTGACAGAAGGCCAAGAAATTACAGTTGACGCTTCCAGAGGCGCAGTCTACAAAGGCCATGCGAGCGTTCTTTAATTACAGATGAAAACGGAAGGGATATTCCCTTCCTTTTCTCTTTACCTTGCCTAATGTTGAACAGAGGCGTGTTACACGTGTGGGGGGCTTGGATATGAGATTTTTATTTTTGCTTTTTATTCTTTTTCCGGCAATAGAAATCGGCATATTCCTATTTTCAGGCAAGCTGATCGGCATTTTGCCTACGGTCCTTTTAATGATCCTGTCGGGCATTATCGGCGCAGCAGCTGCAAAAAAACAAGGAACCGAAGTATATTACAAGGTTCAGCGTGATCTTCAATATGGCAAAATGCCGGGGGAAGCGATTGCTGACGGCCTATGCATTTTCATTGGCGGTCTATTGCTGATGCTTCCAGGCTTTTTATCAGATTTGGCCGGCGCCTGTTTGCTTATCCCGTTTACCCGCAGCTGGTGTAAGCCGATTCTGTTTAAATGGCTGAGAGGGATGTCGAAAAACAAGCGGATCATCATCAAATAAAAAACGGCAGCCATGCAACATGGGCTGCTGTTTTATTTTTGCTGAACAGTAATGTAGGACCATATTTCCTTTAATGCGCCTGTTGTGATGAAGGCCTGGATGATGACGAGAACAGCCGGCCCGGCAATCAATCCTAAAAATCCGAATAATTTAAAACCGGCAAACAGGGCGATGAGCGTTGCCAGCGGATCGATCCCAATAGACTTACTAAGTATTTTAGGCTCTGTCAGCTGCCGCTGAATCAGAACGACGAGGTACAGCACGCCGATTCCGATCGCCTGAGGCAGCTGGCCTGTAATCGATAAATATAAAATCCACGGCACAAATACCGAGCCCGCCCCCAAATAAGGGAGAAGATCAACAAGTCCGATTAAAAAAGCAATTGTTGCAGCATGTTCAACCTTTAAGAGAGAAAGGCCGATAAATACAATCACCATCGTAATGAAAACAAGAACGGCTTGAGCTTTGATAAAACCGGTCATTGCTTTTTTTAATTCGTTGCTGATGGCCTTGCTGTTAGCTGTAACCCGATCCGGCAAAAACGAAACGAGCATCGCTTTCAGTTTGTGCCAATCCTTTGTCATAAAAAATGTTGCCAGGAGAGAAAAAATCAGAACAGCCGCCGTATTGGGAAGAAGCGCGAAAAACCTCGGAATCATTTCTAGGATGTGGGACAGCAGCAGTCCGGCATTTTTAGCGGCGGAATCACCGAGTGTCTGAATGTGAGTGACAATCGAAGCCTGCTGGTTGGTCTCCAATTCTCGAAACAAAAGGGTCAGTTCGTTATAGAGCGGCTGGATATGAGTCGTAAACAATTTTTCGCAATATGAGATAAACGTGCTGATATGCGGAGGCAGTGTTTTTGCAAGATAGGCTGTTCCCGTTACGATTTCCGCTACAAGTATGGTGAGCAAGCCGAAGGCGGCGAGCAGAAAAAAAGCAAGCACGCCCAAGACGTTTATCGTTCGGGGGAATCCTGTCACTTTGTCCAAATAGTCAACAACAGGATGAATCACTGATGAGAGAATAAGGGCGATCAGGAACGGATAAGTTAACGGAAACGAATAATAGGCCGCAGCTATCAATCCTGCGGTCGTTGATATGACAAAGAGGGTTCTGAAGAAAATAGTGATATAAGATTGATTCACGTAATCGGTCCTCCTCTCGTCAGCATGTCCTATTTTTTATATGTATTCACGCTCCGGCTGAATATGAATACATTCATCTTAATGGAGGGATGGCATGTTTACACAAGCGAATCTATTTTTAATTATACTCTTGGCTATTGCACTTATCGCAAAAAACCAATCATTGCTCTTTGCTGTATCCGTCCTATTGATCATCAAAATCGTTGGACTTGACCAGAAATTATTTCCCACCATCCAGTCAAAAGGCATTAACTGGGGAGTGACCGTTATCACAATCGCTGTTCTTGTTCCGATTGCCACGGGAGAAATCGGATTTAAGCAGCTTGGAGAAGCAGTGCGGTCTTCCTATGCTTGGATCGCCTTGGGAGCAGGAATTGCAGTGGCGCTGATTGCCAAAAACGGCCTGACCCTGCTGGAAAATGACCCACATATTACAACTGCTCTTGTGATCGGGACCATTCTTGCAGTCGCGCTTTTTGGCGGAGTTGCGGTGGGACCGCTGATTGGAGCGGGGATTGCTTATATAGCCATGCAGATCGTAAAACTGTTCACTTCATAAAAAAAGCGGCCCAAATGCCGCTTTTTTTATGCAAAAACCCGCAAATAATGGCGTTTTTTCGGGAAAATCACAGAATGAAAAAAAAAATTATAGGTAAACATTTAACAAATGTCTGATTATTGTTTATAATAAGAATAGGCTTAAACTTAAATAAGCTTATAAGAATTTGTTATGGTCTTTCATAAGCAAAGGGTTTCAGTAGAAGCAGGCAGTGAAATGTAAGCATTTTCTTTTAGGGGGAGAGAAATACTTGCATCATGCTTTTTAAGTAAGCCACATGATTTACAACACTCTTAAAGGGGAAATTCATTGAAAAGGAGATGTTATATATGACAGCGACACGCGGTCTAGAAGGGGTTGTAGCAACAACATCATCTGTTAGTTCTATTATTGACGATACCCTTACATATGTGGGGTATGATATCGATGATTTAACAGAGAATGCAAGTTTTGAAGAAATCATTTATTTGCTTTGGCATTTAAGGCTGCCGAACAAAAAGGAGCTTGATGAGTTAAAGCAGCAGCTTGCAAAGGAAGCTGCCGTTCCGCAAGAAATTATTGAGCACTTCAAATCTTATTCCCTCGAAAATGTTCATCCCATGGCTGCTCTTCGGACAGCAATTTCATTACTAGGCCTGCTTGACAGCGAGGCTGATACCATGAACCCTGAAGCCAACTACAGAAAGGCGATCCGCCTTCAGGCAAAGGTGCCTGGTCTGGTTGCAGCGTTTTCCAGAATCCGCAAAGGTCTTGAGCCTGTAGAACCAAGAGAAGACTACGGCATTGCCGAAAATTTTCTCTACACATTAAACGGTGAAGAGCCTTCGCCAATTGAGGTTGAAGCTTTCAACAAAGCGCTGATTTTACATGCTGACCATGAGCTGAACGCGTCAACGTTCACAGCAAGGGTCTGCGTCGCAACACTTTCTGATATCTATTCAGGCATTACTGCGGCAATCGGCGCACTGAAGGGTCCTCTTCACGGCGGTGCAAATGAAGGCGTGATGAAGATGCTGACAGAAATAGGTGAAGTGGAAAACGCTGAGCCGTACATCCGCGCTAAACTTGAAAAGAAAGAAAAAATCATGGGATTCGGCCACCGCGTGTATAAGTATGGCGACCCGCGCGCGAAGCATCTGAAAGAAATGAGCAAGCGCCTGACAAACCTGACAGGCGAAAGCAAATGGTATGAGATGTCGATTCGTATAGAAGAAATCGTTACATCGGAGAAAAAGCTACCGCCTAACGTTGATTTCTATTCGGCTTCTGTTTATCACAGCCTCGGTATTGACCATGATTTGTTCACGCCGATTTTTGCTATAAGCAGAATGTCTGGCTGGCTTGCACATATTCTTGAGCAGTATGACAATAACCGGCTGATCCGCCCGCGGGCAGATTACACAGGCCCTGATAAACAAGCATTTGTTCCGATTGAAGAAAGAGCCTAAAGAACCATTGGAGGCTGGCTTGCGTTAATGAGGTTAGCCTCTTGTTCAGAACATTAAAAGTGGTTTACACTTTATATTGAATGTTGAGAAAAATCATTTTGTTTTCTATATAAGAAAAATAAAATGTTTTCTAAATATGAATTACATACTGGGAGGTTTTTATTGTGGCACAAGGTGAAAAAATTACAGTTTCTAACGGAGTATTAAACGTACCAAACAACCCGATTATCCCGTTTATCGAAGGAGACGGAACCGGTCCTGATATTTGGAACTCGGCTTCGAAGGTTTTGGAAGCAGCAGTTGAAAAAGCATACAAAGGCGAAAAGAAAATCACGTGGAAAGAAGTTTATGCCGGAGAAAAGGCTTATAATAAAACAGGTGAGTGGCTGCCTGCTGAAACATTAGATGTTATCCGCGAATATTTCATTGCGATTAAAGGCCCGTTAACGACACCTGTCGGCGGCGGAATCCGATCTTTGAACGTAGCGCTCAGACAAGAGCTTGACCTATTCGTCTGCTTAAGACCTGTAAGATACTTTACAGGAGTGCCGTCACCGGTAAAACGCCCTGAAGATACTGATATGGTCATCTTCCGCGAAAATACAGAAGATATTTACGCAGGCATCGAGTACGCAAAAGGCTCTGAAGAAGTGCAAAAGCTCATCAGCTTCCTGCAAAATGAGTTAAACGTCAACAAAATCCGTTTCCCTGAGACATCAGGTATCGGCATTAAGCCTGTTTCTGAAGAAGGAACAAGCCGTTTGGTCAGAGCAGCCATTGATTATGCGATCGAGCACGGCCGCAAATCTGTAACACTTGTTCACAAAGGAAACATCATGAAGTTCACAGAAGGCGCCTTCAAAAACTGGGGCTATGAACTTGCTGAAAGAGAATATGGCGAAAAAGTCTTCACATGGGCTCAATATGACCGCATTGCTGAAGAACAAGGAAAAGACGCTGCCAACAAAGCGCAAAGCGAAGCGGAAGCAGCAGGCAAAATCATTGTCAAAGACAGCATTGCTGACATCTTCCTTCAGCAGATTCTAACGCGCCCGAACGAATTTGATGTCGTTGCAACTATGAACTTAAATGGAGATTACATCTCTGATGCTCTTGCTGCGCAAGTCGGCGGAATCGGCATTGCACCTGGAGCGAATATCAACTATGAAACAGGACATGCGATTTTCGAGGCGACGCACGGAACGGCTCCTAAATATGCAGGCCTTGATAAAGTAAACCCATCTTCCGTTATTCTTTCAGGCGTTCTGCTTCTTGAGCATTTAGGGTGGAACGAAGCGGCTGATTTGGTTATCAAATCTATGGAAAAAACAATCGCTTCTAAAGTCGTAACTTACGATTTTGCCAGATTAATGGACGGCGCGACTGAAGTGAAATGTTCAGAGTTCGGAGAAGAACTGATTAAAAACATGGACTAAGCAAGGAAACAGCCTAAAACTAGCCATAAAGGAGAAGAGAGACATGGGAAATACTCGTAAAAAAGTTTCTGTTATCGGAGCAGGTTTTACCGGAGCGACAACTGCATTTTTAATCGCTCAAAAAGAGCTGGCAGACGTAGTGCTTGTTGACATTCCGCAATTGGAGAACCCGACAAAGGGAAAAGCGCTTGATATGTTGGAAGCAAGCCCGGTTCAAGGTTTTGACGCAAAAATTACGGGCACATCCAATTACGAGGATACAGCGGGGTCTGACATTGTTGTCATTACAGCCGGTATCGCAAGAAAACCTGGTATGAGCAGAGATGATCTAGTCTCTACAAACGAAAAAATTATGAGAAGCGTTACACGAGAAATCGTGAAATATTCTCCTGACTCTATCATTGTGGTGCTGACAAATCCTGTTGATGCAATGACATACGCGGTGTACAAAGAATCAGGTTTCCCTAAAGAGCGCGTAATCGGCCAGTCCGGTGTGCTTGATACCGCACGATTCAGAACATTTGTCGCAGAGGAATTAAACCTGTCAGTGAAAGATGTGACTGGTTTCGTCCTTGGCGGCCACGGTGACGATATGGTGCCGCTTGTGCGTTATTCTTACGCTGGCGGTATCCCGCTTGAAACTCTCATTCCGAAAGAACGGATTGACGCAATTGTGGAGCGCACTAGAAAAGGCGGAGGCGAAATCGTGAATCTTCTTGGAAACGGAAGCGCGTATTATGCGCCTGCGGCTTCTCTGACAGAAATGGTCGAAGCGATCTTGAAAGATCAGCGCCGCGTCCTTCCTACAATTGCTTACCTTGAAGGGGAATACGGCTATGAAGGCATCTACCTTGGTGTTCCTACAATTGTAGGCGGCAACGGTCTTGAGCAGATCATTGAACTTGAGCTGACAGACTATGAGAGAGCACAACTGAATAAATCAGTTGAATCTGTCAAAAATGTCATGAAAGTATTATCTTAATAAAAAGAGAAAGGCTTCCTTGCTAGAGCCTTTCTCTTTTTATTATAAATGAAAGCGTTATCATTAACTTCTTTCTTTTAAAAATGGTGTAAAAGACGAATTGTCGGAATGTCCTGCTTTCGCTAAAATAAAATCATGAAACATGTTAAGATGACATAAAATAGAGAAATAGGATGTCGGGGAATTATAATACTGGAGGCACAGCATGAACAAGAAAATTTTAGTTGTGGATGATGAAGAATCTATTGTTACTCTTTTACAGTACAATTTGGAACGGTCAGGCTATAATGTCATTACCGCCTCGGATGGGGAAGAAGCGCTCAAAAAAGCAGAAACAGAGAAGCCTGATTTGATTGTGCTTGATGTGATGCTTCCAAAACTGGACGGAATCGAAGTATGCAAGCAGCTGAGACAGCAAAAACTGATGTTTCCGATTTTAATGCTGACAGCGAAGGATGAGGAATTTGACAAAGTATTAGGGCTTGAGCTTGGTGCTGATGATTATATGACCAAGCCGTTCAGTCCAAGGGAAGTAAATGCAAGAGTCAAAGCGATTTTAAGGCGTTCGGAAATGGCTGCGCCCTCTAGTGAAACGAAAAACGATGAAATTGAAGGTCAGATCGTAATTGGCGATCTGAAAATTCTGCCTGATCATTATGAAGCGTACTTTAAAGAAAATCAGCTTGAGCTGACACCGAAAGAATTCGAACTGCTTCTCTATTTGGGCAGACATAAAGGCAGAGTGCTGACGAGAGATCTTCTGTTGAGCGCTGTCTGGAATTATGATTTTGCCGGAGATACGAGAATTGTTGACGTACATATCAGCCATCTCCGCGACAAAATTGAAAACAATACTAAAAAACCGATCTATATTAAAACGATTAGGGGATTGGGGTATAAACTGGAGGAGCCAAAAATGAATGAATAAATACCGTGTGCGCCTTTTTTCTGTACTCGTTGTCTGTATGATTCTGGTGTTTAGTGTCCTCGGGCTGTTTTTGCAGCAGCTCTTTGAAACATCTGATCAAAGGAAAGCAGAGGAACGCATTGAAAAAGAAGCCAAATACATGGCTTCGCTTCTTGATGCCGGCAATCTGAATGATCAAGCAAATGAGAAAATCATTAAAGATGCAGGCGGCGCGCTTGATGTGAGCGCATCCGTTATCGATACAGACGGCAAGGTGCTGTACGGGTCAAACGGGAGAGCAGCAGATTCTCAAAAGGTGCAGGCACTTGTTTCTGGCCATGAGGGTGTTCTTTCAAAAGCAGATAACAAGCTTTATTATGGACTCTCGCTTAGAAGCCAAGGTGAAAAAACAGGGTATGTGCTGCTTTCTGCCCCTAAAAAAAGCTACGGCTTGAAAGGCGAAATGTGGGGGATGCTGACGGCCAGTCTTTGTACCGCTTTTATCGTCATTGTTTATTTTTATTCCAGTATGACCTCACGCTATAAAAGGTCGATTGAAGCAGCGACAAACGTAGCAATAGAACTATCCAAGGGGAACTACGATGCCAGGACGTACGGCGGCTATATCAGGCGCTCTGATAAGCTCGGCCGGGCGATGAACAGCCTTGCCGTTGATCTGATGGAAATGACGAGAACGCAGGAAATGCAGCGGGACCGGCTGCTGACAGTCATTGAAAATATCGGCTCCGGGCTGATTATGATTGATGGAAGAGGTTTTATCAATCTCGTAAACAGGTCTTATGCCAAGCAGTTTCATATCAACCCGAATCAGATGCTGCGCCGTCTTTATCATGATGCATTTGAACATGAAGAAGTGATTCAGCTTGTCGAAGACATTTTTATGACGGAGACAAAGAAATGCAAGCTGTTAAGGCTTCCGATCAAAATTGAACGGCGTTATTTTGAAGTGGACGGCGTTCCGATTATGGGGCCGGACGATGAATGGAAAGGTATTGTGCTCGTTTTCCACGACATGACGGAGACGAAAAAATTAGAGCAGATGAGAAAGGATTTTGTGGCTAATGTTTCTCATGAGCTAAAAACGCCGATAACGTCCATTAAAGGGTTTACGGAGACATTATTGGACGGAGCGATGGAGGACAAAGAAGCGCTTTCTGAATTTCTCTCCATTATTCTAAAGGAAAGCGAAAGGCTTCAGTCTTTGGTTCAGGATCTTCTCGACCTCTCAAAAATCGAGCAGCAAAATTTTACGCTCAGCATCGAAACATTTGAACCAGCCAAAATGCTTGGTGAGATTGAAACGCTTCTTAAGCATAAGGCGGATGAGAAAGGCATCTCCTTACAACTGAATGTACCGAAAGATCCGCTATACGTATCAGGGGACCCGTACAGGCTGAAACAGGTATTTCTTAATCTCGTAAACAATGCGTTAACCTACACGCCTGAAGGGGGCTCTGTAGCTATCAATGTAACGCCAAGAGACAAAGACATTCAAATTGAAGTTGCCGATTCCGGAATCGGAATACAGAAAGAAGAAATCCCTCGCATCTTTGAACGTTTTTACCGCGTAGATAAAGACAGAAGCAGGAATTCGGGCGGAACCGGTCTGGGCCTTGCAATCGTAAAACATTTAATAGAGGCTCATGAAGGGAAAATCGATGTCAAAAGCGAGCTTGGACGAGGAACGGTCTTTACAGTGACACTGAAAAGGGCCGCTGAAAAGTCCTCCTAATGTTTACAAAGGTTTAACAATATCTTCATGCACTGTTAAACCTATGCTGGTAAGATGTAGTAGAACCCCTTCATCCAAGGAGCCAATTTTGACGGCGGGAACCATTTTGTGTTCCCGTCCTTTTTTGTGTCTTCTCTTCAGTTCGCGTATTTTCCTTTCAAATTGAACTTTGTTAAAATAAGAGGAGCTAATGACTATGTAAGAGATGAATGGAAGCCTGATGCTTCTTAGGAGGATATTGAATGACGGAACAAAAAAAATTAGTGCTTGTAGACGGAAACAGTCTAGCTTACCGGGCGTTTTTTGCATTGCCGCTGTTAAGCAATGATAAAGGTATTCATACGAATGCCGTATACGGTTTTGCGATGATTTTAATGAAGATGCTTGAGGATGAAAAACCGACGCACATGCTGGTTGCATTTGATGCCGGGAAAACAACATTTCGTCACGGCACATTTAAAGAATATAAAGGCGGCAGACAGAAAACCCCGCCTGAACTTTCTGAACAAATGCCGTTTATCCGCGAGCTGCTGGATGCCTATCAGATCAGCCGCTACGAACTGGAACAATATGAGGCCGATGATATCATTGGCACACTGGCCAAATCGGCTGAAAAAGACGGATTTGAAGTAAAGGTTTTCTCAGGAGATAAGGATTTAACCCAGCTGGCAACAGACAAAACAACGGTTGCCATTACGAGAAAAGGAATTACCGATGTTGAATTTTACACACCGGAGCACGTCAAAGAGAAATACGGGCTTACGCCTGAACAAATCATTGACATGAAGGGTCTGATGGGCGATTCATCGGATAATATTCCAGGTGTGCCCGGCGTAGGAGAAAAGACAGCGATTAAGCTCTTAAAACAGTTCGATTCCGTGGAAAAGCTGCTGGAGTCCATTGACGAGGTGAGCGGAAAGAAACTGAAGGAAAAACTTGAGGAATTTAAGGATCAGGCATTGATGAGCAAGGAGCTTGCGACGATCATGACGGATGCGCCGATTGATGTATCCGTTTCCGGCTTGAAATATCAAGGCTTTAATCGTGAACAGGTCATTTCCATCTATAAAGATCTTGGATTCAACACGCTTCTTGAACGTCTTGGTGAAGACAGTGAAGAAGCAGAGCAGGAACAGGTGTTAGATGAAATAAGTGTAAAAACCGTCACAGACGTGACTAGCGATATGTTGGTTTCCCCATCTGCCTTTGTTGTTGAACAGATTGGCGATAATTATCATGAAGTGCCGATTCTTGGATTTTCAATCGTAAATGAAACGGGATCTTATTTTATTCCGCAAGACATTGCCGTGGAGTCTGAGGTGTTTAAAGAATGGGCGGAAAATGATGAGCAGAAAAAATGGCTTTTCGATAGCAAGCGGGCTGTTGTCGCTTTGCGCTGGCAGGGCATTGAGCTGAAAGGAGCGGAGTTTGATACGCTTCTCGCGGCTTATATCATCAATCCGGGCAATTCATATGATGACGTTGCAAGTGTGGCCAAGGATTACGGACTGCATATTGTATCTAGCGACGAATCGGTTTACGGCAAAGGAGCAAAACGGGCGGTGCCGTCAGAAGATGTACTGTCTGAGCACCTTGTACGAAAAGCGTTAGCCATTCAAAGCCTCCGGGAAAAGCTTGTTCAGGAGCTGGAGAACAACGATCAGCTTGAACTGTTTGAAGAGCTCGAAATGCCGCTTGCGCTTATTCTTGGCGAAATGGAATCAACTGGCGTTAAGGTCGATGTTGATCGTTTAAAACGAATGGGCGAAGAACTGGGTGCGAAGCTGAAGGGATATGAAGAAAAAATCCATGAGATTGCGGGAGAGCCGTTTAATATCAATTCTCCGAAACAGCTCGGCGTCATCTTGTTTGAAAAAATCGGCCTGCCTGTCGTGAAAAAAACAAAAACAGGCTATTCAACGTCTGCTGATGTGCTTGAAAAGCTGGCTGACAAGCATGATATTGTCGACTATATTTTGCAATACAGACAAATTGGCAAGCTTCAATCGACATATATCGAAGGGCTTTTAAAGGTGACGAGACCGGATTCCCATAAGGTGCACACGCGCTTTAACCAGGCTTTAACGCAAACAGGCCGTCTTAGCTCGACTGATCCGAATCTGCAAAACATTCCGATCAGACTTGAAGAAGGGCGTAAAATCCGCCAAGCTTTTGTTCCGTCTGAAAAAGACTGGCTTATTTTTGCCGCCGACTACTCACAAATCGAGCTGCGGGTGCTTGCCCATATTTCTAAGGATCAAAATCTTATCGAAGCTTTTACAAATGATATGGATATTCATACGAAAACGGCAATGGATGTGTTCCATGTTGCCGAGGATGAAGTGACATCTGCGATGAGACGCCAGGCGAAAGCGGTCAACTTTGGCATCGTGTACGGCATCAGCGATTACGGGTTGTCACAGAACCTCGGCATTACCCGGAAGGAAGCAGGCGCATTCATTGACCGCTATTTGGAAAGCTTCCAAGGCGTAAAAGCGTACATGGAAGATTCAGTTCAGGACGCGAAGCAAAAAGGATACGTGACAACGCTTATGCATCGCCGCCGCTACATGCCTGAGCTGACGAGCCGAAACTTTAATATCCGCAGTTTTGCGGAGCGGACGGCAATGAATACGCCGATTCAAGGAAGCGCAGCTGATATTATAAAAAAAGCTATGATTGATATGGCTGCCAAGCTGAAAGAACAACAACTGAAAGCAAGACTTCTGCTTCAAGTACACGATGAATTAATTTTTGAAGCGCCGCAGGAAGAAATTAAAATTCTTGAAAAGCTTGTTCCTGAAGTGATGGAACATGCGCTTGCATTAGATGTGCCGTTAAAGGTGGACTTTGCGTCAGGCCCATCTTGGTACGATGCGAAATAAACAGAGATAGGAAGTGATGGATGTGCCGGAATTACCAGAAGTTGAAACGGTCCGGCGCACTCTGACCGGGCTTGTAAAGGGAAAAACAATCAAATCGGTAGAGATCAGATGGCCAAATATCATCAAACGGCCTGCCGAACCGGAGGAATTTGCGCGAAATTTAGCAGGAGAAACGATACAGTCTATCGGAAGACGGGGAAAGTTTTTGCTGTTTCATTTAGACCATTTTGTCATGGTTTCCCATCTTCGAATGGAAGGGAAATACGGGCTTCATCAAGCGGAGGAGCCAGACGATAAACACGTCCATGTCATATTCACGATGTCAGACGGCACCCAGCTTCGTTACAGGGATGTGCGGAAGTTTGGAACCATGCACTTATTTAAACCGGGAGAGGAAGCGGGTGAGCTCCCTCTTTCTCAATTAGGGCCGGAGCCGGATGCAGAAGAATTTACGAGCGCATATTTAAAAGAACGGCTTGCTAAAACAAACCGTGCTGTCAAAACCGCCCTGCTGGATCAGAAAACAGTTGTCGGACTCGGGAACATTTATGTGGACGAGGCGCTGTTCAGAGCGGGTGTCCATCCTGAGACGAAGGCAAATCAATTGTCAGACAAAACAATCAAAACACTTCATGCTGAAATCAAAAACACCCTGCAGGAAGCGATTGATGCAGGCGGCAGCACAGTCCGTTCGTATATCAACTCCCAAGGGGAAATCGGAATGTTCCAGCTGCAGCATTTTGTGTACGGGAAAAAAGACGAGCCGTGCAAAAATTGCGGAACAATGATTTCAAAAATTGTCGTAGGTGGCAGGGGCACGCATTTTTGTGCGAAGTGCCAGAAAAAAAAGTAGCATAATGCTTCTTTGTCCAAGCTGTCGGTGCATATATCAGTAACTCTGTAATAGAGGATGCCATTTTCGAAACACGGATTTTTCACTTTCCCATATATATGATTGTGATGAATCCCGGGCATTTTACATCTGATACAAGAGCACCAACAGAAAGGAAGAAACGGATATGCAAATGGTTTCTATACTGCTGCTGGCGTTGGCTGTCAGCTTGGACAGTTTTTCAGTCGGTTTTACGTATGGATTGAGAAAAATGAAAATCCCGTTTAAAGCGATTTTGGTTATCGCCTGCTGTTCCGGTGCCGTCATGTTTATATCCATGCTGATCGGAAGCTTTCTCACGAAGTTTTTACCTGTTTATGTGACGGAGAAGCTTGGCGGTTTGATATTGGTCGGAATCGGTGCGTGGGTTCTGTATCAATTTTTCAAACCGGCAAAAGACAAGGAATACTTATTGCATGAAAAAACGCTGCTTAATTTAGAGGTTCGGTCATTAGGGATTGTGATTCATATTTTAAGAAAACCCATGAGTGCGGATATCGACAAATCGGGTGTGATCAATGGTATTGAGGCGGTCTTGTTGGGATTTGCCTTATCGATTGATGCCTTCGGAGCAGGTATTGGCGCAGCCATTCTCGGTTTTTCACCGATTGTGATGAGCATTGCCGTGGCAATCATGAGCTCGCTGTTTGTATCAATCGGAATCAATGCCGGCCATTTTCTGTCTAAGTGGAAATGGATTGATAAGATGGCGTTTTTGCCGGGGCTTCTGCTGATCACGATTGGGCTCTGGAAATTGTAAATGTAAAAAGGAGTTGAGCACTTGACCTTAGTCATTGGTTTAACGGGAGGAATAGCTAGCGGCAAAAGTACGGTAGCCAATATGCTGATTGAAAAAGGAATAACAGTTATAGATGCAGATATCATTGCCAAACAAGCGGTAGAAAAAGGGATGCCGGCCTACCGGCAAATCATTGACGAATTCGGTGAAGACATTCTGCTCCCAAACGGTGATATAGATCGAAAAAAGCTTGGGGCACTGGTATTCACAAATGAACCAAAGCGTCTTGCTTTAAATGCAATTGTCCATCCCGCAGTCAGGCAGGAAATGCTCAATCGCCGTGATGAAGCGATAGCAAATCGCGAGGCCTTTGTTGTATTAGATATCCCGCTATTGTTTGAAAGCAAATTGGAATCTTTAGTTGATAAAATTATTGTGGTCAGTGTAACCAAAGAGCTTCAGCTGGAACGTCTCATGAAGCGCAATCAGCTGACGGAAGAAGAAGCGATCAGCCGTATTTGTGCTCAAATGCCCTTAGAGGAAAAAACAGCAAGAGCAGATCAAGTCATTGATAACAGCGGCACGCTTACAGAGACCAAACAGCAGCTTGATAAAGTCATCACAAACTGGGCATAAACAAAAACACCGTTCGTATGTCGTATGAACGGTGTTTTTTGTCATGTAAAACAGGAGTCATAAGAAATGAAAGCAGTCAGTGCGGGACGCTGGCTGTTTTTTGGTTCTTACACCTAAATTGTGTGCAAGAAAACATATAATGCATCATAAATTAGCGTTGTAATCGTTGATTTTATCAATATGTACTGGCGAATCCATTTTAATGTGTTATACTAATTACAAATGAAGGTAAATTAGAATGGCATAATTGATAAGGGGTGTCCAACATGAAGGTAAAAGTAGCGATCAACGGGTTTGGAAGAATCGGGAGAATGGTTTTTAGAAAAGCAATGTTAGATGATCAAATTCAAGTAGTGGCCATTAACGCCAGCTATTCCGCAGAAACGCTGGCTCATTTAATAAAGTATGACACAAATCACGGCAGGTACGACAAAGAGGTTGTGGTTGGTGAAGACAGCCTAATCGTGAATGGAAAGAAAGTGCTTTTATTAAACAGCCGTGATCCAAAACAGCTGCCTTGGCGGGAATATGATATTGACATTGTCGTCGAAGCGACAGGGAAGTTTAATTCAAAAGATAAAGCGATGGGTCATATAGAAGCGGGCACGAAAAAAGTTATTCTGACAGCTCCGGGAAAAAATGAAGACGTTACCATTGTGATGGGGGTAAATGAGGACCAATTTGACGCCGACCGCCATGTCATTATTTCAAATGCGTCATGCACGACAAACTGCCTTGCGCCTGTTGTAAAAGTGCTGGATGAAGCATTTGGCATTGAGAGCGGGCTGATGACCACAGTCCACGCATATACGAATGACCAAAAAAATATTGATAATCCGCATAAAGATTTGCGCCGGGCGCGGGCATGCGGTGAATCCATTATTCCGACGACAACAGGAGCGGCAAAGGCGCTTTCGCTCGTGCTCCCGCATCTGAAAGGAAAGCTTCACGGCCTTGCCTTGCGCGTCCCCGTTCCGAACGTCTCACTGGTTGATCTCGTTGTCGATCTCAAAACTGATGTAACGGCTGAAGAGGTAAACGAGGCATTTAAACGGGCTGCCAAAACTTCGATGTACGGCGTTCTTGATTATTCAGATGAACCGCTCGTTTCCACTGACTATAATACAAATCCGCATTCAGCGGTCATTGACGGGCTTACGACAATGGTAATGGAAGACAGTAAAGTAAAGGTGCTCGCATGGTATGACAACGAATGGGGCTACTCATGCAGAGTTGTTGATCTGATCCACCATGTAGCTGCGCGCATGAAACATCCGTCTGCTGTATAAAATAAGGTCATGGACGCATTTTGAAGAAAAAACCCTTAACAGCATATTTTGAAAAAACGCACCTTGCAAATTAGACTTAAACACAGTATACTATTTTTCGTGAACTTCTTGCTTGAGACTGTTTCGGAATTACTTAAAGGGTTAGGACCTCTCCGGACTAACTTTCCCCCGTGGTAAATGGCCGACCCAGTTGTTGGAATTTCACTTTTTAATTCTTGTTAAGGGGGGTCCATGACTATGGAAACAATGGGGCGTCACGTTATCTCCGAGCTATGGGGATGCGATTTTGATAAGCTGAATGACATGGATTTTATTGAAAAAACGTTTGTAAATGCTGCTCTAAAATCAGGTGCTGAGGTGCGCGAGGTTGCATTTCACAAGTTTGCACCGCAAGGCGTAAGCGGAGTTGTGATTATTTCTGAATCACACTTAACAATTCACAGTTTTCCTGAGCACGGATATGCGAGCATTGATGTTTATACTTGTGGAGACTTAGATCCTAATGTCGCTGCTGACTACATCGCAGAGGCATTACATGCTGATACAAGAGAAAACATTGAAATACCAAGAGGCATGGGGCCTGTGCAAATTAAACAGGCGCAAGCGAAAGTACTATAGTAAACACGAACACAAAGGGAGCTGAAGCTAGAAAGCCATTATGCGCTTTTTAGCTTATGCTCCTTTTATTTTTATAAAGAAACAAGGTGGTCAAGCTTTTTCTTTTTTCATTTTTTTTGTAAAATAAGAAAGAGATTTTCACAAACCACCAGATGCTGTAGACACAGCTCTATACAACGGCTCTCCCGACAGATGCATTCACATCTATTTTTAAAAGGCGGAGGCTGCCGAACATACATTGCAGGGAACGAAATAGTTGGGAGCTGATTTTATTGAAATGTCCTTCATGCCAGCATAACGGAACGAGAGTCCTCGATTCACGGCCTGTGGATGACGGAAAATCGATTCGCCGAAGACGCGAATGTGAATCCTGCCACTACCGGTTTACGACCTTTGAGAAAGTGGAGGAGACCCCGCTCATCGTCGTGAAAAAAGAAGGTGTGCGTGAGGAATTCAGCAGAGAAAAAATGCTGCGAGGCCTCATAAAAGCATGCGAAAAAAGACCTGTTTCACTCAAAACGCTTGAAGACATGTGCTTTGATATTGAAAAAGAACTTCGCAATCAAGGCTGTTCTGAGGTGAAAAGCGAGCTCGTCGGAGAAATGGTGATGGACCGGCTGGCTAAGGTTGATGAAGTCGCATATGTACGGTTCGCGTCCGTCTATCGGCAGTTTAAAGATATAAACGTCTTTATCGACGAATTAAAAGACTTAATAAAGAAAGAGCGTTAAAAGAGCTAAGAGGATTCTTCTAGCTCTTTTCTCATGTGCAAAATTGGCATTTGATAGATAGGAGAAACGGTGTAAAATGAAAGGTAGAAACAAATTCGGAAGGTTTGAGAATGTATGGCTGACTATTGGAAAGATGTACTGCCTGTAGATCCGTATGTGGTCAAAAGCAGATCGATGCTGCAGGATATAGACAGACAAATTATCACACAACTGTATCAGCCTTTAATCGGCCCTGTTGCATTCTCTCTTTATATGACATTGTGGGGAGAGCTTGAACAAAACCGTCTGTGGGGCGGAGAGTCCACACATAGACAGCTGATGGGGATGACACAGTCTAACTTAAAAATGATCCATCAGGAACAGGGGAAGCTCGAAGGCATCGGATTGCTAAAAGTATATATGAAGGAATCCGAGCGGCAGGAGCGCCTCTTTATATATGAACTCCTTCCGCCGCTCAGGCCAAATGATTTTTTTGAAGACGGAATGCTGAATGTTTTTCTGTACAATAGAGTCGGAAAAACAAAATACCAGCAATTAAAACAATTTTTCACGCACCCGGCTATTTCAGAAGATGCGAAGGACATTACGCGGCCGTTTAATCATGCGTTTCAATCGCTGCAGCCGAGTGAATGGAAGCTCACAGCTGATATGGAGGAAACGGTGAGACTTGCGCAGGGCACAGAGTATACTTCTGTCGGACAGGCACCGTCCTACACCATAACAGAGGATGTGTTTGATTTTGATTTGTTTTTAGCGGGACTTTCTGAGACGATGATTCCGAGAAAAGCGATGACTCAGCAGGTGCGGGACACAATCAAAAAGCTTTCTTATCTGTACGGCATAGATCCTTTGCAGATGCAAAATGTCGTGATGAGCGCGATTGATGAGCGTGACGTCATTACGACGGAGGCTTTAAGAAAAGCGGCAAGTGACTGGTATCAAATCGAAAGGAACGGACAGCTGCCTGACTTAGTGGAAAAAACACAGCCGGTGCATTTGCGTGAAGGCGAAAAACCGGCGGAAGAGGATTCGCTGGACGGGAAGCTAATCGCATTGCTTGAGGCGATTTCTCCTAAGAAGCTTCTGCAGGACATTGCCGACGGAACAGAGCCGTCCAAAGCTGATCTGAAAATCATAGAAGAAATTATGTTTGAACAGAAGCTCGAGCCAGGTGTTACAAATGTGTTAATTTATTACGTCATGCTAAAAACCGACATGAAGCTGTCGAAAAACTATATCCAAAAGATCGCGTCGCATTGGGCACGCAAAAAGGTAAAAACGGTCAGAGAAGCGATGAAGCTCGCGATAGAAGAAAATCGCCAATACCTTGAATGGGCTGAAGGGAAAGCAAATCAGCCTTCGAAACGCAATTCAAAAGTGATTCGCGAAGAAAAACTTCCTGACTGGATGAAAGAAAAGGAAACAGCGTCCGATTCAGAATCCGGACAGCAGAAGCTGCAACCGCAGGATTTGGAAGAACAGAAGAAAAAGATGATGGAAGAGATGCAAAAACTGAAAAAATACTCTGCCTATTAAAGACAGAGAAGCGGGGTGAAGGAATAGATGGAACCAATCGGCCGTTCCCTGCAGGGCGTAACCGGCAGGCCGGATTTCCAAAAACGTCTTGAACAAATGAAGGAAAAAGTCATGAAGGATCAAGATGTTCAGGCATTTTTGAAGGAAAACGAAGATGTGGTTGATCAAAATATGGTCGAAAAGAGCTTAAATAAGCTTTATGAATATATCGGACAAAGCAAGAATTGCTCGTATTGTTCAGAAAATGAAGATTGCAACAATCTGTTGGAGGGCTACCATCCGAAGCTTGTTGTCATTGGCCGTTCTATTGATATCGAGTATTATGAATGTCCGGTCAAACGGAAGCTTGATCAGCAGAAAAAACAAAAGTCTCTTATGAAAAGCATGTATATCCAGCAGGACCTTCTCGGAGCGACATTCCAGCAGGTTGATATCAGTGATCCTAGCAGGCTCGCGATGTTCCAGCATGTTACGGATTTTCTGAAAAGCTATAATGAGACGGGAAAAGGGAAAGGACTGTATTTATACGGGAAATTCGGGGTAGGAAAAACGTTTATGCTCGCTGCGATTGCCAATGAACTGGCGGAAAAAGAGTATTCCTCCATGATCGTATATGTACCCGAATTTGTGAGGGAGCTCAAGAATTCGCTTCAAGACCATTCATTGGAAGAGAAACTCAATATGGTCAAAACAACACCTGTATTGATGCTTGATGACATCGGGGCGGAATCAATGACGAGCTGGGTAAGGGATGAAGTCATCGGAACGGTGCTTCAGCACAGAATGTCCCAGCAGCTGCCGACGTTCTTTTCTTCTAATTTCTCACCTGACGAGCTGAAGCATCATTTTACGTATTCGCAAAGGGGAGAAAAGGAAGAAGTAAAAGCGGCAAGATTAATGGAGCGGATATTATATTTGGCTGCTCCGATCCGCCTTGACGGAGAAAACCGCCGCCATCCGTAACCCGCTGCGGTTCAAAGGGGAAGGAACTGAGGGTATGAAACGAATAACCGCTCTTAAATGTCTGGCAGTGCTGGCCGTTGCAGGTTTAATCTTTTGGGGAAATAAAAGGTATTTGAATGTATCGCCGAAAGAGATCAGGGTATGGGTATTATCATTCGGGGTCTTTGCACCGCTGATGTTTATCGGGATATCCATCGTCAGACCTCTTGTTTTATTTCCGGTGTCTGTTATTTCTATAGCGGGCGGACTTGCGTTTGGACCGCTTCTCGGCACCCTTTACACGTTATTCGGTTCGATGTGCGCCTCAGCTGTTTCGTTTTTTGCGGCTGGTTTGTTTGCTGCGAAAAGGAACGGCCATTACGAAAAGCTGGAAGCCATTCAGAAACAGATGGAGGAGAACGGATTTTTTTATATCTTGCTTTTAAGAATCCTGCCGGTCAATTTTGATTTCGTCAGTTATGCAGCAGGCCTTTCCAATGTCAAAGCGCTGCCGTATTTTGCGGCGACGGCCGCGGGAATCATCCCCGGGACGATTGCGCTTAATGTGCTGGGGGCGAGCTTTTTGGCTGGCAATTTGCCCGCTTTCTTTATGGTGCTTGCTTTGTATATCGTGTTTATCTCGCTGCCGTTCATCTTCAGAAAGAAAATGCAAAACTTTTTCCAAGAATCAAATTAAGATTTGCCAATGACCTTTACGTCTATTTTAAAAACATCCCCCATATACTTGTAACAGATGCCGTAAGGGGGGACAAACATGCTTGAAATAATCTTTGAAGATGACCATGATGCAGCTGCTTTTTTACATCTCATTCAGCATTCGGACGATCGGAACAATATCATTGTCCGTGAAGGCATACGGAAAATCGGGATTGAAAAAGCTCAGCCGGCTTTCTCTATTCAGCGTTTTATGGAGCCGATTCTGGTCAAGTTTTTTTTAGAATGCAAAGAAGACGAGCATATGCTGTCATTGATTGAGGGAACATACTGCTTCACGGACCAGGATGAACAGCAGCATATCCTTCAGCTCGCACACAGTATTATTGAAGGAGAAGCGGACGATCTTCCGTTTGAGCCGCTAAAGCTTTCGCGGAAACAATCAATTTTGGATGAACTCCAAACGATCTGTTTAGAGGAAGGCTTATTTTCCATTCGTTCCTTTCAGACCTTCCGACTCGGACAATACTACAAGCAGCTTAGAGACATTACGGAAGCGGCGATAGATGAATATAAGATGGAACAGGAATATCAAAACTTTATTCAAACTCTCAGAGACTATGTAACAGCAAAACAGCCGCGAATCAAAAAGGTGCATATTGTCCATGATGGTTCATTTACATTATGGGAACTGCGCTATGTGCCGGAACGGGAAAAAATGAAATACATAGACAGGCGATTTGTCCGCGATCATCCTATGTACATTGATTCTCATTTGCTCGCGCCGCTGATTTCCATTGCGCCTGATGAAGTGGTGCTTTACACCGACCAGCCCGAGCACATGATGGCAAGGACCATTCAAAACGTATTTCAAGAGAGAATGGAATTGCTTCCGCTGCACGCTTTTTCAGACGCGGAAATACCCGTGAAGCACTCGGAAGGATAAGGGCCGGCAGCCTGTATATATAAGGCTGTCGGTTTGAAAAAAGGAAATGCGATCTGTTGATTTTTTGGATTGAACAATTTATAATACATAGGAGATTAAGAAAGACACACGTATTGATAAGGACACGAAGGAATGATACCGGCTTAAAGAGAGGGAAGCCCCGGCTGCAAGCTTCCTAGCTATGGACCATTCACTTTACCGCCTTTGAACTTCAGCTGTGAACCCCTTTAATAAGGAGCAGTAATGGCTGACGGGAACTCCCGTTACAGAGCATAGAGCCGCAGGTGCCGGAGTATTGGCTTTTGCGGAAAAAAGGGTGGAACCACGATTCCGTTTATTTAACCTCGTCCCTTTCATAGGGGGCGGGGTTTTTATATGCAAAAAAAGGAGTGACATAGATGTCAGATATGGTGAAAATTACATTTCCTGATGGAGCAGTCAAGGAGTTTGCGAAAGGAACAACAACAGAAGATATCGCGGCATCCATCAGTCCGGGATTAAAGAAAAAATCATTAGCCGGAAAACTGAACGGAAAAGAGATCGATTTGAGAACACCGATCAATGAAGACGGTACAGTGGAAATCATTACAGAAGGCTCAGAAGAAGGTCTTCAAATTATGCGCCACAGTACGGCTCATTTGCTGGCTCAAGCGATTAAACGCATTTATAAAGATGTCAAGTTCGGTGTCGGTCCGGTCATCGAAAATGGTTTTTACTACGATGTAGAAATGGAAGAAGCGATTACACCTGAGGATCTGCCGAAAATCGAGAAGGAAATGAAAAAAATCGTCAATGCGAACCTTCCGATCGTTCGCAAAGAAGTCAGCCGTGAAGAAGCGAAAGCCCGTTTTGCAGAAATCGGCGACGACCTGAAGCTGGAACTATTGGATGCAATTCCTGAAGGAGAAACCGTTTCGATCTACGAGCAAGGCGAATTCTTTGACCTGTGCCGCGGCGTTCACGTTCCTTCAACAGGAAAAATCAAAGAGTTTAAGCTGTTAAGCCTTGCAGGAGCATACTGGCGCGGTGACAGCAATAACCAAATGCTTCAGCGTGTATACGGCACAGCTTTCTTCAAAAAAGCTGATCTTGAAGAGCATCTTCGCATGCTTGAAGAAGCGAAAGAGCGTGACCACAGAAAGCTTGGCAAAGAATTAAAGCTGTTTGCGAACTCTCAAAAAGTCGGACAAGGTCTGCCGCTTTGGCTGCCAAAAGGCGCGACAATCCGCCGCGTCATCGAGCGATACATTGTCGATAAAGAAATCAGCCTCGGGTATGAGCATGTATACACACCTGTGCTTGGAAGCAAAGAGCTGTATGAAACATCAGGACACTGGGATCATTATCAAGAAGGGATGTTCCCTCCGATGGAAATGGACAATGAAACACTTGTATTGCGTCCGATGAACTGTCCGCACCATATGATGATTTACAAACAAGACATTCACAGCTACCGGGAGCTACCAATCCGTATTGCGGAGCTGGGAACGATGCACCGCTATGAAATGTCAGGTGCGCTGTCAGGGCTTCAACGTGTACGCGGCATGACGTTAAATGATGCACACATCTTTGTGCGCCCGGATCAAATTAAGGATGAGTTTATCCGTACAGTCCGTTTAATCCAGGATGTCTATGAAGATTTCGGTTTAAGTGATTATACATTCCGTCTGTCTTACCGTGATCCGGAAGACACAGAGAAATATTTTGATGACGATGAAATGTGGAACAAAGCGCAATCCATGCTGAAAGAGGCAATGGACGAAATCGGCCATGACTATTACGAAGCAGAAGGCGAAGCGGCATTCTACGGCCCTAAACTTGATGTTCAGGTGAAAACAGCGATCGGCAAAGAAGAAACATTGTCTACGGTTCAGCTTGACTTCTTATTGCCTGAACGTTTCGATCTGACCTATATCGGTGAAGACGGCAAGCAGCACCGTCCGGTTGTTATTCACAGAGGTGTCGTATCTACAATGGAACGCTTTGTTGCCTTCTTAATCGAAGAACACAAAGGCGCGCTGCCAACATGGCTTGCACCGGTTCAGTTCCAAGTCATTCCGGTGTCTCCGGCTGTGCATTTAGACTACGCGAAAAAAGTGCAGGAACGCCTGCAGCGTGAAGGCCTGCGTGTAGAAGTCGACAGCCGCGATGAAAAAATCGGCTACAAAATCCGTGAAGCGCAAATGCAAAAAATCCCTTACATGCTTGTGGTCGGTGACCAAGAAGCAGAAAACGGAGCGGTAAACGTCCGTAAGTACAGAGAGCAGAACTCTGAAACCATTTCGCTTGATGATTTTGTGAAAAAGGCAGTAGCTGAAGCGAAAAAATAACATAAAGGGCATGATCTCATTGAAGAGATCATGCTTTTTTTATTTCTCTAATATAGGAAACAAATCATGAAGGCTGCTGATGATGTAATCAGGCGTCACATCGGTTTCGTTTTTCTTATCTGTCCGATTAATCCAAACGGTTTTGATTCCGGCTTTTGAAGCGCCTAAAATATCAGTATTCAAATTATCGCCGACCATGATTGCATCGTCTTTTTCAATATTCATCAGCTTAAGGCAGTGCTCAAAAATGGAAACATCCGGTTTCCCTTTTCCGAAAGCGCCGGAGATGACGATTTCATTGAAATAAGGGGCGAGTTCAGGCACGCCGGCGAGCTTCTCCTTTTGCAGACTCGGATCGCCGTTTGTCAAAAGCAGCAATTCATATTTGCCTTTTAATTGATCGAGTACAGCAAATGTTTCATCATATACAAATGGGCGTTTTCTGCGTTCTGCCGCAAAAAACTCTCCTAAATATTCGCCGTATGCCGGATCATCGATGCCAAGCGCTTTCAGTCCGTTTGTCCATGCGTTTTTTCTGTACTCCGGCACAATTTTGTTCAGCTTCTGAAAGCCTTCACTGATCGGCTCTGAGAAATTGGACCAAAGTCCTTCAAACGGGTTAATGCCGATCATCACTGTATATGGATACGTCTCATAAGACATGTACAATTCTCTCGCCGCTTCGCGGACAGCTGCTTCGAATGCTCGCGGGTTAAGGCCATATTTTTTCTCCGCCTGCACACAAGTTTCTGCAAATGTTGTTCTGACGCTTTTTTCATCCCAAAGTAGTGTATCGTCTAAATCAAAAAATACAGCTTTCATGATCTTCTCCTCTGCTTCAGATTCAAAATCTTTCTGCCAAAAGGCTCATGTTTTATTTTACAATAGATAAAAGCCATGCGAAATATGTTTTCAGACGATTTTAAAAAAACAGTCAGCCGTGAAACGAAAACATGTTAGAATAAACGGAAAGAACAGGTGACAGGCATGATTCATTTAATGATTATGATGCTTGAGAGGGTAGGGATTATCGTTATATTGGGTTTCATTCTTGCCCATACAAAGCTTTTTAGACAAGCTCTTCAAAATCAGGACGGCTATAAAGGAAAAGCGGTTTTAATCTCTATTTTTTCTCTCTTCAGCATTATCAGCAATTATACAGGCATCGAAATTCAAAAAAATATGATTGTAAACAATGACTGGGTGTTTGCGATAGATCCGTCGGGCTCGATTGCGAATACCCGTATTTTGGGCGTGGAAATTGGAGGCCTTCTCGGAGGTCCATTTGTAGGGGCGGGGATCGGTATACTGGCAGGCCTGCACCGTTTTTCGCTCGGCGGCAGCACGGCCCTAAGCTGTGCGGTATCATCCGTTTTAGCTGGTGTTCTTGCAGGCTTGATCGGCAGGTATTTTATGAAGCGGTACCGAATGCCGACACCGCGTATCGCCGCTCTTGTGGGAATCGGCATGGAGTCACTGCAGATGGTGATTATTTTGCTGATGGCGAAGCCATTAAGTGACGCTTGGGCGCTTGTCAGCATGATCGGGATTCCGATGATACTCATCAACGGAACAGGCAGTTTTATTTTCCTGTCGATTATTCAAGCGATCATTCGCAAGGAAGAGCAGGCAAGGGCGCTTGAGACACACAGAGTGCTGACAATTGCTGACCAGACGCTTCCATTTTTTCGCCAAGGTCTAAATGAAAACTCCTGTAAAAGTGTGGCGGCTATAATTCATAAGCTGACCGGAACAGATGCGGTGTCCCTCACTGACAATGAGAAGATCCTTGCGCATGTCGGCGCGGGAATGGATCACCACATCCCATCCAAAAGCTTGATCACCGGTTTGTCCAAAAAGGTGATTAAAACAGGGCAAATCATGAAGGCGATTTCCCAGGAAGAGATTGAATGCACGCATTCTGAATGTCCTTTGCATGCGGCAATTGTCCTGCCGCTGACATCAAACGGCAATACAATCGGCACCTTAAAAATGTATTTTAAAAACCCGGCTGGCCTGAGCCAAGTAGAGGAGGAGCTTGCTGAAGGACTGGCCATGCTGTTTTCCACACAGCTTGAGCTTGGGGAAGCAGAGCTGCAGAGCAAGCTTCTCAAGGATGCTGAAATCAAAGCGCTTCAAGCTCAGGTGAATCCGCATTTTTTATTTAATGCGATCAATACGATTTCTGCGTTATGCCGCACGGATGTTGAAAAAACACGTAAGCTCTTATTGCAGCTCAGTGTTTATTTTCGTTCAAACCTTCAAGGAGCGAGACAGCTGCTGATTCCGCTCTCAAAGGAGCTGAACCACCTTCACGCCTATTTGTCATTAGAACAGGCGCGTTTTCCCGGGAAATATAAGATTGAGCTAAATATCGACAGCAGGCTGGAGCAAATTAAAATCCCACCGTTTGTTTTACAGGTGCTTGTGGAAAACGCGCTTAGGCATGCGTTTCCGAACAAACAAGACATGTGCAAAGTGACGGTCTGTGTCTTATCTGATGATACATTCGTCTATATGAAGGTGACGGATAACGGACGGGGAATTCCGCCGGACATCCTGCCGAAGTTGGGAAAGAAACCGTTTCCTTCAAAGGAGGGAACCGGTACAGCGCTTTATAACCTAAATCAGCGGCTGGTCGGTTTATTCGGACAGCAGGCTGCCCTGAATATCAGGAGTGAGGTTCAGAAAGGGACAGAGGTTTCCTTTCAAGTGCCAATGCAACAGATGAAAGAGGGAGAAGAACATGCTCAAGGTGTTAATAGTTGATGATGAGATGCTGGCAAGAGATGAACTGGCTTACTTGCTCAAGCGGGCCAATGAGGAAATAGAAGTCAATGAAGCGGAAAATATCGAATCTGCTTTTGACCAAATGATGGATCAAAAACCTGATTTGCTGTTTTTAGACGTTGATTTATCCGGAGAAAACGGTTTTGATATCGCACAGCGATTGAAAAAAATGAAGCATCCTCCTGCTGTTGTATTTGCGACAGCGTATGACCAATATGCGCTCAAAGCGTTTGAGGTGGACGCTCTTGATTATTTAACTAAGCCTTTTGATGAGGAAAGAATTCAGCAAACGCTGAAAAAATATAAAAAAGTAAATCGGGATATCGTTGAAATAGAACAGAACAGCCATGCCAGCCAGCATAAACTCGCGCTATCTGTGGGAGAATCAATTGTAATCGTAGATACGAAGGACATTATCTATGCCGGAACGGAAGATGGTCATGTCAATGTAAAAACCTTCGATACATCTTATTCGGTCAGCGATTCGCTCGTAGTGATTGAGAAAAAGCTGCCTGATGCTGACTTTATCCGCGTCCACCGAAGCTTTGTCGTCAATACCGAATATATTAAAGAGATTCAGCCGTGGTTTAATTCAACGTACAATCTGATCATGAAAGACGGATCAAAAATACCGGTCAGCCGGACATATGCGAAGGAATTGAAAAAGCTGCTCCATATTTGATGGGCGGCTTTTTGCATTTCAGCCATTTGTTTCTGCAACTCAGCCTCGCTATTTTGCATGTTATCTTGTAAGCGCTTTATATTAAGGGATTCTTATTTATAATGGGGGTACCAAAGAGAAAGAGGTGAAGAAAATGAGTGCTAAAAAAGTGTACGGATTTTTAACACAAGCATTTATTTTTGCCGTCATTATGCTGGTTTCGAATATGATTGCCGCTATTGTCCCAATACCTATCCCGGCATCGGTTGTAGGGTTGGTCTTATTATTTCTTCTATTATGTTTGAAAGTCATTAAATTGGAACAAGTAGAAACACTCGGAACGTCTTTAACCTCTCTGATCGGGTTTTTATTTGTCCCGTCAGGTATATCAGTTATGAATTCGCTAGGTGTCATGCAGCAATTCGGTCTGCAAATTGTTCTTGTCATTCTGCTCGCAACGATCATTTTGCTAGGGGCTACAGGATTGTTTTCTCAGCTGATTCTTTCGCTCAGCGGAAAACGCAAATCCGCAGCGGAGATGAAAGCAAAAACAGTGCAAAGCCCGCAGAACAATAAAGAACTCGTTCACCATTAAGGAAACAGGAGGTTCATCAGATGGAAAGCACAATGAGTCCTTATTTCGGAATTGTCGTATCGCTTGCTGCATTCGGCATCGGCACCTTTTTATTTAAAAAAACGAAAGGATTCTTCCTTTTCACTCCTTTGTTTGTTGCCATGGTGCTAGGGATCGCATTTCTAAAAATCGGCGGTTTTACATATGCGGATTATAATAACGGGGGAGAAATCATTAAGTTTTTCCTTGAACCGGCGACGATCGCTTTTGCAATTCCTCTGTACAAACAAAGAGATAAGCTGAAAAAATACTGGTGGCAAATCATGTCCTCCATTATTGTCGGTTCTATCTGCTCTGTCACGATTGTTTATTTGCTCGCAAAAGGCATTCACCTCGATGCGGCAGTGATGAAAAGCATGCTTCCGCAGGCGGCTACAACGGCAATTGCGCTTCCTCTATCAAAAGACATTGGCGGCATCAGCGACATCACTGCCTTTGCGGTCATCTTTAACGCTGTTATTGTTTACGCGCTCGGAGCATTGTTTCTGAAGGTGTTTAAAGTAAAGAATCCTATTTCTAAAGGATTGGCTCTCGGAACGTCCGGACATGCACTCGGTGTAGCCGTCGGAATCGAAATGGGAGAAGTTGAAGCTGCGATGGCAAGTATTGCGGTTGTCGTCGTAGGAGTGGTAACGGTTCTGGTCATCCCTGTGTTCGTGCAGCTAATCGGAGGATAAGCTAAGGCTGAAAGCCTTGGCTTTTTTTATTTTATGGTGCGCCTTCGGGATGGATATTTCCTTGTTTACCCATTATTCCCCTTGACTTTTTCCGTTCTTCATACGCATCGCCATCAGGAAGCTCTGAAGCGGGCTGTTGAACGGGATCATCTGCCTGTTTCGGAAGATGGTTCATTTTTGCTATTAGATGGGGGTGCCTCGGTCTGCTGCTGTTGTGCCTGCGATTGCCGTTTTTCCTCAGAATTCACTTCCTGCTCTTTTTTGGACTGCTGCCTATCGCTGTCCGGCTTCTTCCTTTGCTTTGAGCATTTCCGGAGATCGGTCATGGATCACCGCAGGTTCAAAAACTTCACATCCTGGATGAGAATGAAAGATTTTCTTTTTCTCTCTTGCGCTCATAGTAAACCCATGTTACAATGTAAAAGTTGTTCCGGATAAGTCGTCCTTGACTAAAGATCCGGTATTGTGTAGAATAGTCATTGAATTGAATATAAATCACAAGCAGAAGCACCCGCTTCTCACCTGATTGACACATGCATGTAGTTGGCAGGTTGACCGTACATTTTTATTGATACAGATGTTCGTAGTGTGGGTGTTTTATAATGCCCACACTTTTTGTTTGCCTGCAGAATGCAGTCAAAATGAGTTGTGAATCAATTCGAAGAAACTATGGAGGTGGCTCATTATTAGCAAAGATCAATTGGTTAATGAGGGTATCCGTGCACGTGAGGTCCGTCTAATCGGACAAAATGGCGACCAGCTTGGAATCAAGTCCCGTCAGGAAGCACTTGAAATCGCCGGCCGCGCAAATCTTGACCTTGTGTTAGTTGCAGCGAATGCAAAACCGCCTGTCTGCCGAATCATGGACTACGGTAAGTTCCGATTTGAGCAGCAGAAAAAGGAAAAAGAAGCACGCAAGAATCAAAAAATCATTAACTTAAAAGAAGTTCGGTTAAGTCCGACAATCGATGAGCATGACTTTAACACGAAATTGCGCAATGCGATTAAATTCCTTGAAAAAGGCGATAAAGTGAAAGCTTCTATCCGCTTTAAAGGACGCGCAATTACTCATAAAGAAATCGGCCAGCGTGTGTTAGACCGTTTTTCTGAAGCATGTGCTGAGGTTGCGACTGTCGAAACAAAACCAAAAATGGACGGCCGCAGCATGTTCTTAATGCTCGCGCCGAAAAACGAAAAGCAATAAGGAGGAAATCCCATGCCAAAAATGAAAACTCACCGCGGATCTGCTAAACGTTTTAAAAAGACAGGTTCTGGGAAGTTGAAACGTTCTCATGCATACACAAGTCACTTATTCGCCAACAAATCTCAAAAGCAAAAGCGTAAGCTTCGCAAGAGTGCTGTTGTAAGCGCAGGAGACTTCAAGCGTATCAAACAAATGCTTGCTAACATCAAGTAATCGGACAAGGAACAATTAGGAGGGAAATTCAATGCCAAGAGTAAAAGGCGGAACTGTTACACGTAAGCGTCGTAAAAAGGTTCTTAAATTAGCAAAAGGTTATTTCGGTTCAAAACATACATTATACAAAGTAGCTAACCAGCAGGTCATGAAATCTGGAAACTATGCTTTCCGTGACCGTCGTCAGAAAAAACGTGATTTCCGTAAGCTTTGGATCACTCGTATCAACGCAGCTGCTCGTATGAACGGTCTTTCTTACAGCCGTTTAATGCACGGTCTTAAGCTTTCTGGTATCGAAGTAAACCGTAAAATGCTTGCTGATCTTGCTGTAAACGATCTTACTGCATTCAATCAGCTTGCTGATGCTGCTAAAGCTCAATTAAACAAGTAATCATATAGAGCCGCTCTCCAGCAGAGCGGCTTTTTTATATAAAGGATGAGGCAACATGGTTATTGCTTTGTATTTGGTGCTGATTAATCTATGCGGTTTTTGGGTAATGGGCATTGACAAACGAAAAGCGCAGCAGCACAAATGGAGAATTTCTGAAGATCGGCTGTGGCTAATAGCGATCGTGTTTGGAGCGCTCGGTGTCTGGCTTGGCATGCAAACCTTCAGACATAAAACGAAACACATGTCTTTTAAGTACGGAGTGCCGTTTCTTCTGGTAATTGAAGCGATTTTAATCGGTCTTTCTTACAGCCCGTTTGATTTATAAAAAGCAGAGAAGCGTTTTAGCGCTCTTCTGCTTTTTTTGCGAGTTTAATGGGCTGGTCCCAGTCAATTTTACAATTCGGATAGCGTTCCAGCACTCTTTCTTCAATGTTCTCAAAATCTTCTTCAGAGAAATGTTTCAGCTTCTCAGGAGATTCTGTCCAGACAAAGATGGTGTGGATAAACAGCGGATGATCTTTGGCAGGAATATGCTTTTCTCCTTCGAAAAGCACGCCTTTATACGTCAGCTGAAAGTTCTTTCGGGTATTGTTCTGTTCATCAATAATATAAAAATGTTCTTTTGATTGGGCCAGCTTAAGCCTTCTTTTTGGATTTGCGACATATTTGACTGCGGCATAGATACAATAAGCAAAAAGTGCAAGCAATATGATCCTTAAAACCATGACAAACATTGTGTGAAGGCACCTCCCTTATTGTGATGATCTGATGTAATACGAAGAGCATAGAAAAAGGTTTCACTTTTTCTAAAAGAAAGTTCTAAAAACATATACCCAATTTTCAAGTGAAATAGTCGTATGGTTAGCGCCAGGTTTTGTATAATAAGAAGGCAGGACTGATGAAGGAGGTTTTAGAATATGGCAAAATTAGACAAAACATTGACCATGCTGAAAGATTTAACAGATGCAAAAGGCATACCGGGCAATGAGAGAGAAGTAAGGCAAGTGATGAAATCATACATAGAACCATTTGCTGATGAGGTGACAACAGATCGGCTGGGCAGTTTAATTGCCAAAAAAACAGGTGCGCAAAACGGCCCGAAAATTATGATTGCCGGACATTTGGACGAAGTCGGTTTTATGGTGACGCAAATCACTGATAAAGGCTTTATCCGTTTCCAAACCGTTGGCGGCTGGTGGGCTCAGGTTATGCTGGCCCAGCGTGTTACCATCGTCACGAAAAAAGGAGAGATTACAGGAGTTATCGGCTCTAAGCCGCCGCATATTTTATCTCCTGAAGCGAGAAAAAAATCAGTAGAGATAAAAGACATGTTTATTGATATTGGAGCATCAAGCCGAGAAGAAGCCTTGGAGTGGGGTGTACTCCCAGGAGATATGATCGTTCCTCATTTTGAATTTACGGTCATGAACAATGAAAAATTCTTGCTGGCGAAGGCCTGGGACAACCGCATAGGCTGTGCGATTGCCATTGATGTGTTAAAAAATTTACAAAACACAGATCATCCAAACATTGTGTATGGCGTGGGAACCGTGCAGGAGGAAGTTGGCCTGAGGGGAGCGAAAACGGCTGCCCACACCATTCAGCCTGATATTGCGTTTGGTGTTGATGTAGGTATAGCAGGAGACACGCCTGGTATTTCTGAAAAGGAAGCGCAAAGCAAAATGGGCAAAGGCCCGCAGATTATCGTTTACGATGCATCTATGGTCTCTCACAAAGGTTTGCGCGATGCAGTTGTCGCTACCGCAGAGGAAGCGGGCATTCCGTACCAATTTGATGCCATTGCCGGCGGCGGAACAGATTCCGGAGCCATCCATTTGACGGCAAATGGTGTTCCTGCACTTTCTATCACCATTGCAACCCGCTACATTCATACACACGCAGCCATGCTGCATCGTGATGATTATGAAAACACGGTCAAATTAATTACAGAAGTGATTAAGAAATTAGACCGAAAGACAGTTGACCAAATCACATATGAATAAAATCCATCAGAATCCGCTATAAAAGGCGGATTCTTTTTTTTTGTCTGTACAAATTCAATAAGCAACTCTACAATAAGGATATATATAGAAAATTTGTGCTAGTCTGGATGATAGACAAGTTTTCTATATCCCAAAAAAAGGAGGATATGATGAATATGAAAAAGAAAGCGTTTTCTGGATTATTACGTTTTTCTTGTGCAGCTTTAACAGCTGGTGCTGTAATGTTGTCCGCTTTACCGGCATCAGCGGCTTTTTGGGGGGCATCGAACGAGCTTCTGCATGATCCGACAATGGCAAAAGAAGGGAATACTTGGTACGCTTTTGGGACAGGCCTTGCTGAGGAAAACGGATTACGTGTTCTAAAAGCGGACAGCAACGGAGTATGGAGGGTTCAAAGGTCAATTTTCACTAGTCCTTTATCTTGGTGGAAGCAATATGTGCCTAATTACGAACGAAACCAATGGGCACCGGATGTCAAATACTACAACGGAAAGTACTGGCTTTACTATTCAGTTTCTTCATTTGGCAGCAATACCTCTTTAATTGGGCTTGCTTCAACTACAAGTCTCAGTTCAGGCAGCTGGAAGGATGAGGGACTTGTTACTCGGTCAACAAGTGCCAATAATTACAATGCCATTGATCCTGAATTAACCATTGATAAAGATGGAAACCCTTGGCTGGCATTTGGTTCATTCTGGAGTGGCATTAAATTAACAAGATTAAATAAAGATACAATGAAACCCACTGGCTCATTATATTCAATAGCAGCTAGACCAAATAACGGCGGCGCTCTGGAAGCCCCTACATTAACATACCATAATGGCTACTATTACTTAATGGTTTCATTCGATAAATGCTGTGAAGGCGTAAATAGTACGTACAAAATTGCTTATGGCAGATCGAAAAATATTACAGGTCCTTATGTAGACAGAAGCGGTAGAAGCATGATGGATGGAGGAGGTACGATTCTTGATGCCGGCAATGAACAGTGGAAAGGGCCGGGCGGACAGGATATCGTAAACGGGAACATACTCGTGCGTCATGCTTATGATGCAAAAGACAACGGAACTCCAAAGATGTTAATCAATGATTTGAATTGGAGTTCAGGCTGGCCGTCTTATTAAGATAAAGCCAACCGTTCACATCTTATTCTCTTTGTTTAGCCCTGATACATCAGGGCTTTTTCTAATGGAAAGCGGAATCGGAAGATGAATTGACGGAGCAATCATAGATGTAAGAACACGTTTTTTCACCTGAAAACCTTGTAACCAATCATTTCTTTTTGTAAAAGAATACAAAAATGATTGACAGTAAATAAACCTACTAATATAATGAAGTTGTTCGTACAAATTAATTGTTAATGGTTTATTTGTTGTTATTAGTCCGTATCTGTTTGGGTAATTGAAAGCGTTTTACTATAGGAAGAAAGGGGCAGTTTACATGCTTCAGACAAAGAATTATGAATTCTGGTTTGTAACAGGGAGCCAGCACCTATATGGGGAAGAGACGTTGGAACTGGTAGATCAGCATGCGAAAAGCATTTGTGAGGGACTCAGCGGAGTTTCTTCCAGATATAACATCACTCACAAGCCTGTCGTCACTTCACCGGAAACCATCAGACAGCTGTTAAGAGAAGCGGAGTACAGTGAGACATGCGCCGGCATCATTACATGGATGCACACATTTTCTCCAGCAAAAATGTGGATTGAGGGTCTTTCCTCTTATCAAAAACCGCTTATGCATCTGCATACACAATATAATCGCGATATCCCATGGGGTACGATTGACATGGATTTTATGAACAGCAACCAATCCGCACATGGCGATCGTGAGTACGGTTACATCAACTCGAGAATGGGGCTGAACCGAAAAGTCGTTGCCGGCTATTGGGATGATGAAGAAGTGAAGAAAGAAATATCCCAGTGGATGGATACGGCGGCTGCATTAAATGAAAGCAGACATATTAAGGTTGCCAGATTCGGAGATAACATGCGTCACGTCGCGGTAACGGACGGAGACAAGGTGGGAGCGCATATTCAATTTGGCTGGCAGGTTGACGGATATGGGATCGGAGACCTTGTTGAAGTGATGAACCGAATTACGGACGACGAGGTTGACACGCTTTATGCGGAGTATGACAGGCTTTATGTCATCAGCGAGGAAACAAAACGTGACGAAGCAAAGGTAGCGTCCATTAAAGAACAGGCGAAAATCGAACTTGGCTTAACTGCTTTTCTTGAACAAGGCGGATACTCAGCTTTTACGACATCGTTTGAAGTGCTGCACGGAATGAAACAGCTTCCGGGGCTTGCTGTTCAGCGCCTGATGGAGAAAGGCTACGGGTTCGCAGGTGAAGGAGATTGGAAGACAGCGGCTCTTGTACGGATGATGAAAATCATGGCTGAAGGAAAAAGAACGTCCTTCATGGAAGATTATACGTATCATTTTGAACCGGGAAATGAAATGATTCTGGGCTCGCACATGCTTGAAGTGTGTCCGACTGTCGCCTTGGATCAGCCGAAAATTGAGGTTCATCCGCTTTCCATCGGTGGAAAAGAGGATCCTGCACGTTTTGTATTTAACGGCATCAGCGGTTCAGCCATTCAAGCAAGCCTTGTTGATATTGGGGGGCGTTTCCGTCTTGTTTTGAATGAGGTCAACGGACAGGAAATTGAAAAAGACATGCCGAATTTGCCGGTGGCCCGTGTTCTCTGGAAGCCAGAGCCGTCATTGAAAACAGCGGCTGAGGCATGGATTTTAGCCGGCGGGGCACACCATACCTGCTTGTCTTATGAACTGACAGCGGAGCAAATGCTTGATTGGGCGGAAATGGCGGGGATCGAAAGCGTTCTCATTTCCCGTGATACGACAATTCACAAGCTGAAACACGAATTAAAATGGAACGAGGCGCTTTACCGGCTTCAAAAGTAGAGAGGGGGATATCACTTGACTTACACAATAGGGGTTGATTTTGGAACTTTATCAGGAAGAGCGGTGCTCGTTCATGTCGAAACAGGGGAGGAACTGGCGTCTGCTGTGAAAGAATACAGGCATGCGGTCATTGATACCGTGCTTCCAAAAACGGGTCATAAGCTGCCGCGGGACTGGGCGCTGCAGGACCCGGCTGATTATCTCGAAGTCTTGGAAACAACCATTCCGTCTTTACTCGACCAGACGGACGTTCAACCGAAAGACATTATCGGGATCGGTATTGATTTTACGGCATGTACGATCTTGCCAGTTGACCGTACAGGGCAGCCGTTATGCATGCTGCCGGAATATGAAGAGGAGCCGCACAGCTATGTGAAGCTCTGGAAGCATCATGCGGCCCAAAAACATGCTGACCGGCTCAATCAAATCGCGGAAGAAGAAGGAGAAGCTTTTCTACAGCGGTACGGGGGAAAAATTTCATCAGAATGGATGATTCCGAAGGTCATGCAGATTGTAGAAGAAGCGCCTCACATTTATGAGGCGGCTGACCGGATTATCGAGGCTGCAGACTGGATCGTGTACCAGCTGTGCGGCTCGCTTAAGCGAAGCAACTGTACTGCAGGGTATAAAGCAATTTGGAGTGAAAAAGCGGGATATCCGTCAGATGATTTCTTTGGCAAATTAAATCCTTTAATGAAAACGATTACAAACGACAAATTAGCAGGTTCTATTCATTCAGTAGGGGAAAAAGCCGGCGGACTGACTGAAAAAATGGCACAGCTGACAGGCCTTCTTCCGGGTACGGCTGTTGCGGTTGCCAATGTTGATGCTCATGTTTCCGTGCCAGCGGTCGGCATCACAGAGCCAGGGAAAATGCTGATGATTATGGGAACTTCAACGTGCCATGTTCTTCTGGGCGAAGAGGTACATATCGTGCCGGGTATGTGCGGTGTCGTGGACAACGGAATTCTCCCGGGCTACGCGGGATATGAAGCCGGGCAGTCCTGTGTAGGCGATCATTTTGACTGGTTTGTAAGAACATGTGTCCCGCAAGCGTATCGAGAGGAAGCAGAGGAAAAAAACATTAGCATTCATGAGCTGCTGAGTGAGAAGGCAAACCTTCAAGCGCCAGGTGAAAGCGGACTGCTTGCTTTAGATTGGTGGAATGGAAACCGGTCAACCCTTGTTGATGCTAATTTAACTGGAATGCTGCTTGGCATGACGCTGCTGACGAAGCCTGAAGAGATTTATAGAGCATTAGTTGAAGCGACAGCTTACGGAACCCGGATGATTATCGAAACGTTCAAAGAAAGCGGGGTTCCGATTGAGGAGCTGTACGCAGCCGGCGGAATTGCTGAGAAAAACCCGTTTGTCATGCAGATTTATGCTGATGTGACAAACATGGACATTAAAATCTCTGGTTCCCCGCAAGCCCCTGCCTTAGGATCTGCCATTTTCGGCGCCCTTGCCGCCGGTAAAGAAAACGGCGGGTACGACGACATCAAAGAGGCGGCGGCGCACATGGGAAAACTGAAAGATATATCTTATACGCCGAACGCCGAAAACGCCGCGGTGTATGAAAAATTGTACGCTGAATATAAAGAGCTGGTTCACTATTTCGGAAAAGAAAACCATGTCATGAAACGTCTGAAAACAATTAAAAATCTTCAATTTTCATCTGCCGTCAAAAAGAATTCATAAAGGGTGATGGAGCATGCTTGAAACATTAAAAAAAGAAGTGCTGGCTGCCAACTTGAAGCTTCAAGAGCATCAGCTGGTAACCTTTACGTGGGGAAATGTCAGCGGTATTGACCGTGAAAAAGAAAGAATAGTCATTAAACCAAGCGGAGTTGAATACAGCGACCTGACAGCTGATGACTTGGTTGTTTTGAATCTTGAAGGAGAGGTCGTCGAAGGCTCGCTCAAGCCTTCATCAGATACACCTACTCATGTATATTTGTACAAAGCGTTCCCGAACATCGGGGGAATTGTCCATACCCATTCTCAATGGGCAACAAGCTGGGCGCAATCGGGAAGAGATATACCGGCTTTAGGTACGACCCATGCCGATTACTTTGACAGTGCGATTCCGTGTACAAGAGAAATGTACGATGAAGAAATCATTCATGACTACGAACTGAATACAGGAAAAGTCATAGCGGAAACCTTTCAGCATCATAACTACGAACAGGTTCCGGGTGTGCTCGTGAATAATCACGGCCCGTTCTGCTGGGGAACGGACGCCTTAAATGCCATTCATAACGCCGTTGTATTAGAAACCGTTGCGGAAATGGCCTATCATTCAATTATGCTGAACAAGGATGTAAATCCCATTAATACAGTCCTTCATGAAAAACATTTTTATCGAAAACACGGAGCAAATGCGTATTATGGCCAGTCATGATTCCGCTGTGTCACCGGCCGGTATTCTGATTGACTTGGACGGTACTGTATTCAGAGGAAATGAATTGATTGAAGGGGCAAGAGAAGCGATCAATACACTTCGAGAAATGGGGAAGAAAATTGTTTTCTTGAGCAATCGGGGGAATATTTCCCGTGCCATGTGCAGAAAAAAACTTCTGGGCGCGGGGATAGAGGCGGATGTAAGTGATATTGTTTTGTCGTCAAGTGTCACTGCAGCTTTTCTGAAAAAACATTATCGTTTTGCAACGGTGTGGGTGCTTGGAGAACAAGGATTGGTTGACGAGCTGAGGCTGGCCGGCGTCCAGCACGCGAACGAACCGAAGGAAGCGGATTGGCTCGTGATCTCCCTTCATGAAACGCTCACGTACGAAGATTTAAATCAAGCCTTTCAAGCGGCCGCGGGCGGAGCTCGTATCATTGCTACGAACAAAGACCGCTCTTTTCCAAATGAAGACGGCAATGCCATCGATGTGGCCGGAATGATTGGGGCGATAGAGGCTTCAGCTCAAGCGAAAACGGAGCTTGTTGTCGGAAAGCCGTCATGGCTGATGGCGGAGGCTGCATGTACAGCAATGGGGCTTTCCGCACATGAATGCATGATTATCGGAGACAGCATTGAATCTGACATTGCGATGGGAAAGCTTTATGGCATGAAAAGCGCCTTAGTGCTTACTGGTTCTGCGAAACCGGGTGAACAGCGTTTGTACACACCGGATTATGTGCTAGAGTCTATTAAGGATATAACCAAATTAGCTGAGGAGGGGATTCTGTTATGAATCGTATCGCAGCTGACGTTCAGCGTGCTTTTGAACAAGCCGGAGAAAAGACGTTTCCTATCGAAATGGAAGAAATTGCTCTCGGAAAACAAGCAGCCGATTCGCTTTTAGAGTATGTAAAAAGAAAAAATGACAAACAGATCGTGCTAGTTTGTGACACGAATACACATCGCATTGCAGGAATTGATTTGGAAGACCGCTTGAATCAAGAAGGGTTCCAGGCCAAATGCCTGATTATTCCGGAAAATGAAGCCGGAGATGTAGTGGCCGATGAACAATCGCTCATTCATGCACTGATCCATACGAAAAAAACAACAGATGTCATGATCGCAGTCGGTTCGGGCACGATTCACGATATCGTACGCTTTGCAGCATTTCAAAGAGATTTGCCGTTTATTTCCTATCCGACTGCTCCATCTGTAGACGGATTTACATCAGCCGGGGCACCGCTTATTTTATACGGTACGAAGACAACCATCCAAACGAAGGCGCCGGCTGCGCTGTTCGCTGATCTGGATCTATTAAAAGCAGCACCCCAGTCAATGGTGGCGGCTGGATTTGGCGACATGCTCGGTAAAATCACGTCTTTAGCTGATTGGGAGATATCCCGCCATCTTGCCGGCGAGCCTTATTCTCCAGCAGGGGCTAAGATCGTTCAGGAGGCACTTGATGCCTGTATCGCACACACAGAAGACATTGCGATGAAAACGGAAACAGGCATACAGGTTTTAATGGAATCTTTAATTGTATCGGGTCTTGTGATGCTGGCTTTAGATCATTCCCGCCCTGCATCTGGCGGAGAGCATCACATTTCCCATTGGATTGAGATGGAATTAATGAAGAAAAACCGGCCTCAGATTCTTCACGGGGCAAAGGTGGGCTGTGCCGCTGTGTTATTAACTGACACATACAGAAAGCTCGCTCAGGATGACGTGCTGAACGAATTTTCTCCGCGCCGGCGGCATGCTATTCAAACAGCTTATGAAACGCTTCCCGAAGGAGAAGTGCTGGCCGGATGGCTGAGATCAGCCGGAGGCCCTGCGTATTTTGACGAAATCGGTGTCGGGCAGGATTCCGTCAAGAATGCCTTTAGACACGCGCACACCTTAAGAGACCGCTGCACCGGATTAAGAATTATCAATGAAAACAAAACGCTGATCAATCATGGTCTATATGAATAGCCCGCACCTCGAATGGAAGGGGTAACGCAAATGAAAAAAATGACTGCCTGTTTTCTTGCGCTCATGATGCTGCTGACATTATTCATTGCTGGGTGTTCAGCAGAACGATCATCCGGGAAATCGGGTGAAACCGAGCTGACCTTTTGGACATTTAACGGTCTTCATGAGCAGTTTTATGCAGAAATGGTGAAGGAATGGAACAAAAAATATCCTGACCGCAAAATTAAACTGAATACGGTTGTTTATCCATATGGACAAATGCACGATAACTTGTCTATCTCCTTAATCGCGGGAGAAGGCGTCCCTGATATTGCCGATGTCGAATTGGCCCGTTTTTCAAACTTTTTGAAGGGCTCTGACATACCGCTTGCCGATTTGACTCCGCTGATTGAAAAGGACCGCGATAAATTCGTTGAGGCGCGGCTTACCCTGTACAGCAAAAACGGCAAGCTGTACGGGCTGGACACGCATGTAGGAACGACAGTTATGTTTTATAACATGGATGTGATGAAAAAAGCCGGTGTCAATCCTGATGATATCAAAACATGGGATGATTACCATAAAGCCGGGCAGAAAGTGCGCAAAGTGACCGGAAAGCCGATGGGAACGGTGGAAACCAATGATTCCACAACGTTCTTATCCATGATTTCTCAGCAAAATTCAGGTTATTTTGATCAAAACGGCAAACTGATCCTCAATAATGACACCAATGTAAAAACAATTCAATTTTTAAAGGACATGATTAATGATAAAACGATGATTGCCGCACCAGGCGGCGGGCATCATAGTGAAGAATATTACGGCTTTATGAACCAAGGCGGAGCAGCGTCTGTTCTGATGCCGATTTGGTATATGGGAAGGTTTTTAGATTATATGCCTGATTTAAAAGGAAAGATTGCCATCCGGCCGCTTCCGGCTTGGGAAGAGGGGGGCGACCGTTCGGCAGGTTTGGGCGGTACGGCAACTGTTGTTCCGAAGCAATCCAAGCATGTTGAGTTAGCAAAAGAGTTTTTGGCCTATGCGAAGGGCTCTAAAGAAGGAAACAAAAAGCTTTGGAGCGTACTCGGGTTTGACCCGCTTCGCTGGGATGTCTGGAGCTCTCAGGAATTGAAGGAGAAAAACAAATACACGGATTACTTCCAAAACGGTACAGGCATTTTTACTATGCTGCTCGATATCAAGGATGAAATCAATCCAATTTATTTGCATGAGGATTTTGCCAAGGCTTCAGACCTTGTCAACAGAAGTGTATTATTCGACGCACTTAAATCTCAGCAGAAAACGCCTAAGCAAGCCTTGGACAGAGCGGCAGGTGAACTGAAACAGAAATAGAATCTCATTCAAAAAGTGAAAGCGGGGAGGTTCTCATGAAACCTGTGAAAACGGGAACGGTTCATCCCGTTCCTTCAGCTGAGAAACAATCAGGCTGGCGAGATTTATTTTATTCGAAAAAAGCGGCGCCCTATTTGTTTACTGCGCCATTTGTTTTATCCTTTCTCGTATTTTTTTTATACCCCATCATTAGCGTCTTCATCATGAGCTTTCAAAGAATATTGCCGGGAGAGGTGACGTTTGTCGGATTGTCCAATTACACTGCGCTAAACAATCCGACGTTCTATACCGCCCTTTGGAATACATTGGAATACACCTTTTGGACACTGATTGTGCTGATTCCAGTCCCATTGCTGCTGGCTATATTCCTGAATTCAAAACTGGTCAAATTCAGAAATATTTTCAAATCAGCGCTATTCATTCCGGCATTGACTTCTACCATTGTGGCGGGGATCATTTTTCGGCTGATCTTCGGGGAAATGGAAACGTCGCTGGCCAATTCCATCTTAATCAAACTCGGCTTTTCACCTCAGAACTGGATGAACAATGAACATACCGGCATGTTTTTAATGGTGCTGCTTGCTTCGTGGAGATGGATGGGAATCAACATCCTTTACTTTATGGCCGGTTTGCAAAATGTGCCGAAAGAGCTGTACGAAGCCGCCGATATTGACGGCGCGAATACGATGAAAAAATTCCGGCACATTACGCTGCCATTTCTCAAGCCTGTATCGGTTTATGTGCTCACCATCAGCATCATCGGCGGATTCAGGATGTTTGAGGAAAGCTACGTCCTTTGGCAAAATAATTCCCCGGGTAATATCGGCTTGACGCTTGTCGGATATTTGTACCAACAGGGGCTTGCCTACAACGAAATGGGATACGGAGCGGCCATCGGCATAGTGCTTTTGATTGTGATACTTGTTGTCAGCCTGATTTCGTTAAAGCTGTCAGGCTCGTTTAAGGGGGAGGGATAAATGTTGCGGCACAGTCCTCAGTACAGCGTTTACAAAATCGCGCTTACCCTGTTTTTTATCATGCTGAGCCTATTGTATATTTTTCCGATTTTCTGTTTGCTTTTAGGATCATTAAAGCCGTCATCTGAGCTTTTGCGTATAGGGCTGAATGTTGATATTGATCCAAAAGTGATGAGTTTAGATAACTACACATTTCTGTTTAATGGCGGCAGTATTTATTTCAAATGGTTTTTTAACAGTCTTGTGCTTGGGATTTTCACGACCGTGCTCACTCTGTTTTTTTCTTCGATGATTGGGTACGGACTTGCGGTTTATGAATTCAAGGGCAGAAATATCATCTTTGTTCTTGTGCTGATTATTATGATGGTCCCGCTTGAAGTAATGATGCTTCCGTTGTTTAAGCTGACCGTCGGATTGAACTTGATCGATTCGTATACGGGTGTCATCCTGCCATTCATCGTTTCGCCGGTAGCTGTTTTCTTTTTCAGGCAGTATGCCCTCGGTCTTCCAAAAGATTTGCTGGACTCTGCAAGGATGGACGGCTGTACGGAATTCGGCATCTTTTTCCGGATTATGGCGCCGCTGATGAAACCGGCTTTCGGCGCAATGATTATCCTCCAGTCCTTAAACAGCTGGAACAACTTCTTGTGGCCGTTGATTGTGCTTCGTTCGAAAGAAATGTTTACGCTTCCAATTGGGCTGTCCAGCTTGTTGAGCCCTTACGGCAACAACTATGACATGCTGATATCCGGCTCAGTATTTGCAATTTTGCCAGTCATTATCATTTTCTTGTTTTTCCAAAAATACTTTATCTCCGGCCTAACGGTAGGAGGAGTCAAAGGTTAATAGAGGAGGAAACGTGTGATGAAAAAAGCGCGAATGATTGTAGACAAAGAATATAAAATCGGTGAAGTAGACAAGCGGATTTACGGCTCGTTTATCGAACATATGGGGCGAGCGGTATATGAAGGCATCTATGAGCCTGACCACCCTGAAGCAGATAAAGACGGGTTTAGAAAGGATGTCCAGTCGCTGATCAAAGAATTACAGGTTCCGATTATCCGCTATCCGGGCGGAAACTTTTTATCCGGATATAACTGGGAGGACGGTGTCGGACCTGTCGAAAACCGCCCGAGACGCCTTGACTTGGCATGGCAAACGACAGAAACGAATGAAGTGGGAACAAATGAATTTTTATCTTGGGCAAAAAAGGTGAACACTGAGGTCAACATGGCCGTAAACCTTGGCACAAGAGGCATAGACGCAGCCCGCAATCTCGTTGAATACTGCAACCACCCGAAAGGCTCTTACTGGAGTGATTTAAGAAGATCACATGGCTATGAACAGCCATATGGAATTAAGACATGGTGTCTGGGTAACGAAATGGACGGCCCGTGGCAGATCGGCCACAAAACAGCTGACGAATACGGGCGGCTTGCCGCGGAGACGGCAAAGGTCATGAAATGGGTTGACCCATCAATTGAACTTGTTGCCTGCGGCAGCTCAAACAGCGGCATGCCAACCTTTATCGATTGGGAAGCAAAGGTACTGGAGCATACGTATGAGCATGTCGACTATATTTCTCTCCACACGTATTACGGAAACCGGGATAACAATCTGCCAAACTACTTGGCCCGTTCCATGGATCTGGATCATTTTATTAAATCTGTCGCTGCAACATGTGATTATGTAAAAGCAAAAACACGCAGCAAGAAAACCATCAATCTCTCTCTCGATGAATGGAACGTCTGGTATCATTCAAATGAGGCGGATAAAAAAGTTGAGCCGTGGATAACTGCGCGTCCGATTTTAGAGGATATTTATAATTTTGAAGATGCCTTACTGGTCGGTTCCCTCCTCATTACGATGCTGCAGCACGCAGACCGTGTGAAAATCGCGTGTCTTGCACAGCTTGTAAATGTCATCGCGCCGATCATGACGGAAAAAGGCGGAGAAGCCTGGAGACAGCCGATTTTCTATCCGTACATGCATGCTTCTGTTTACGGAAGAGGTGAGTCACTGAAGCCGCTTATTTCTTCGCCGAAGTACGACTGCACTGATTTTACGGATGTGCCATATGTTGATGCCGCTGTTGTGTATTCCGAAGAGGAAGAAACCCTCACGATTTTTGCGGTAAACAAAGCTGAGGAGCAGATGGAGACAGAGATTTCGCTCAGAGGTTTTGAATCTTATCAAATCGCAGAGCACATTGTACTCGAGCATCAGGATATCAAAGCGACAAACCAGCATAACAGAAAAAATGTCGTCCCGCATTCGAACGGAACATCGTCTGTCAGCGAAAACGGCTTAACCGCGCATTTCACGCCGCTTTCCTGGAATGTGATCCGCCTGAAAAAACAGTCATAAAGCGAAACAAAACCGGACCGGAGAGCTCTCTCCGGTTTTTTTCTCGGTAGATATGATTCAGTACCTTGTAATGTTCAGTAGCAGCCGAAGCATACATGCATTGAAAACGAGCTGACGCTATCAACAACGAGCAAGATGTTCAAGCTGATTAAATTCCTTCGGCCAAGGTAAGGTAAAGACAACGAGCGGATCAATAAAAAGCAGCCACACAACAGTTAATAAGGTGACCTATAAGACAACTTCCGAGGATATTGATCTTCTTCAGGATCACCAGAACGAAGAGATCGGCTTCGTCACTACGAGCGGAAGTGTGTCAGTAGAGTATCAGAAAGAACCTGCATCTTTGGCAGTGGATTTTCAGGCTGACTCAGGTGATGCCGCGGTCAATCTCGATCAAATCCTGTATAAAGAAAAATCAGAGAACCGTATTGTAGGTTATGTAGGTGATAGCGGGACCTCAAACCGTTTAAAAGTTCGTACAACATCTGGAGACATTGAACTAAACTAACTGTCTCAAGCCGGCCCATTCCAGCCGGCTTTTTTGTATAGGAAAAAATGACCGCTTTTCACCATGAAATTATGATATATTTATGAAAAACAGCAAAGGGGTTGGGAGAAAATGAATGCGGTTACAATTGTGATAGCGTCAATGTGTATTTTGGCTATCGCCTATCGTTTATACGGAACATTTATGATGGTGAAGGTACTCAAAGTGAATGATGACGAGCCGACGCCTGCTCACGCGCTTGAGGATGGAAAAGATTATGTGCCTACAAATAAATGGGTTTCGTTCGGCCATCATTTCGCGGCAATCGCAGCGGCTGGGCCGTTGGTCGGACCGATCCTGGCGGCGCAGTTCGGCTATTTGCCGGGGTCGTTATGGCTGTTAATCGGGGCGGTAATAGGGGGAGCCGTCCATGATATTGTTGTGCTGTTTGCCTCGATGCGTAAAAATGGTAAATCACTGTCAGAAGTAGCGAAGGACGAGCTCGGCCCTGTTGCCGGCTTTTGCACGGGACTGTCCATGCTGTTTATTATCACGATTACGATGGCGGGCCTGTCAATGGTTGTGCTGCACGCGCTTGAACGCAATCCATGGGGAACCTTTGCGGTAGGGATTACGATTCCGATTGCGATGGGCGTGGGCTTATTTTATAAGAAAACAGGAAATTTAAAGCTTGCGTCAACGATCGGCTTTCTCTTTTTAATGGCAGGAGTTTTTATCGGCCCATGGGTGCAGACTACCACGCTCGGTGACTTTTTAACGCTAGATACGAAAACGCTTGCAATAACGCTCCCTGTATATGCGTTCTTTGCAGCGGCGCTTCCCGTTTGGCTGCTGCTAGCACCGCGTGATTATTTAAGCAGCTTTATGAAAATCGGTGTTTTTATCGCTTTGATTGCAGGAGTGTTTGTGGTCAATCCGTCCATCCCGTTTCCTGCGTTTACGGAATTCGTAAAAGGCGGCGGACCGGTGCTGGCAGGGCCTGTTTGGCCGTTCATATCAATAACCATCGCCTGCGGTGCGATCTCGGGGTTCCATGCCTTTGTCGGTTCAGGTACGACGCCGAAAATGCTGAATAAATGGAGTGATATGAAGCCGGTTGCGTTTGGTGCAATGCTTGTCGAGTGTCTTGTCGGCATCATGGCGCTGATTGCAGCGACCGCCTTGCAGCCTGCAGATTACTTTGCGATTAACAGTACACCTGAGGTTTTCCGTACGCTTGGGATGGATGTCGTCCATTTGCCTGAATTAAGCAGGGAAATCGGTTTGGACTTAGAAGGAAGAACAGGGGGAGCTGTCACACTTGCGGTGGGAATGACTTATATTTTTACCGGAATGCCGTTTTTCAGCCATTTGGCCTCATATTTTTTCCAATTTGTCATTATGTTTGAAGCGGTATTTATTTTAACAGCAATTGACGCCGGCACACGGGTCGCACGTTATTTGATCCAGGATTTCTTCGGAGAGGTGTATAAACCGCTGAAGAAAACAGACTGGATTCCGGGATCTGTATTTGCCAGCGCGCTTGCCTGCTTGATGTGGGGCTATTTGCTGTATTCAGGGGATATTGGTTCCATTTGGGCGCTGTTTGGTGTGTCCAACCAGCTGATGGCTTCAGTTGGGCTGATTATCGGAGCGACTATCGTGCTGAAAATCGCTGATAAACGCCGTTACATTCTTACCTGCCTTATCCCGCTTGCGTATTTATATGTCACTGTCAATTATGCAGGCTATTGGATGGTGCGCAATGTGTATCTCAATCCTGAAGCAGCAGGCTACAGTGTATTGAATGGCGTATTATCGATCCTCATGCTGCTGTTAGGCTTCATCATTATCGTGGCGGCTGTGAAAAAATGGGTGCAGATGTGGAGAGATCCGAGCTTAAGAATGGAAGCCTCAATCCCGGGATAGAAAAGCTAATGAAAATGTTGAGGAGGATTGGGAATGAATCTATCAATGAAATATCTTATTCTATATGTATCAGACAGCAAGCGGGCCATTCATTTTTATCGGGATATTTTAGGACTGCCGATTCGTGCTGAACATGGAACGTATGTCGAATTTGAAACAGGATCTACGATATTGGCGCTTAATACGCGAGAAAGTGCCAGAGAAATCACGCGGCTAGACATTCCAGATACATCTGCTTCAAACACATTTGAGATCGGATTTGTCACTGAAAACGTAGAAGAGGTTATGAAAAGGGTAAGAGAAAAAGGTGTCGCGATTATTGGGGAGCCAAAAGTGAAGCCATGGGGGCAGACAGTCGCCTATATCGCTGACCCGGATGGACATTATATTGAGATTTGCAGTCCGATGGAATAAAGAACAAGCCCAAAACAATTTCTGTTTTGGGCTTTCTTATGATGTTTTGTGTCCTGTTGCTTCCAGCAGCAAATCAGCTAGATGAACGGCTTTGACTTTACCGCTTAGTCCTTCACGCTCAATGCCGAGCTTCATCTGCAGCAGGCAACCGGGATTTGCTGTCACAATGACGATCGCTTCAGTTTCTTTGACGGCAGCCATTTTACTGTCCAGTATTTTCATAGACATTTCAGCTTCTACGATGTTATAAATTCCCGCTGATCCGCAGCAGCTGTCTGCTTTCTTCATTTCTCTAAATTCAGCCCCCTTAATGCTTTGAAGAAGCTGTCGGGGCTCAAGTGACGTATGCATCACATTTCTTAGATGGCATGAATCTTGATAGGTAATGATCTGCGGCGCCTCGAGCGCTAAGTCCATTTGATGAAAATCGAGTTCGACCAATACGGATGAAAAATCTTTCAGCTTTTGAACAAATGCAGCGGCCCGCTCCGACCACTCAGGGTCATCCTTCAGCAAATGATCATATTCAGTGAGAAAGGCTCCGCAACCTCCTGCGTTTGTAATGACAGCATCAACGTCTAACGCTTCAAAAGCAGCGATATTTTGTTTCGCGAGCTCCTTCCCCGCGTTTTTTTCACCGCTGTGCCCATGCAGTGCCCCACAGCAAACCTGTTCAGGCGGGATGACAATGTCGCAGCCTGCCAACTGCAGCAGCTTCAGTGTGGCATTGTTGGTCGGTAAAAACATTGTATCCATTAAGCAGCCAGAAAAAAAGGCGACCCGTTTTTTCATGGGGCTAATTGACGGCAGTAAACGCGGCCGATGCTTCATGTCTTTACTTTTAGGAACATTAGGTAGAACAGCTTCCATCGTCCGCAAGTGCTCAGGCAGGACGCGAAGCATACCAGTTTTACGCACGGCGGTTTGCAGTCCTGACCGCTGATACAAACCGATAAGGCTTACTGCTGAGCGCATACGATTATGATACGGAAACAGCTCATGAAAAGCCGCCTTTCGCAAGACACGTGCGCCGAGCGGGTGTTTTTTATTTTGGTGGATAATATCTCTGGCTTCCTCAAGCAGCTGTCCGTATTTCACGCCTGACGGGCATACAGGTTCACAGGCGCGGCAGCCGAGACAAAGTGACAGCGAACGTTCGACATCTTCATCCGGTTCAATCATACCGTCAGCTACGGCTTTCATTAAGGCGATGCGCCCGCGCGGAGAGTGAGTTTCCTGAAACCCCGATTCAATATAGGTCGGGCAGGAAGGAAGACAGAAGCCACAGCGTATACAATTCAAAAGCTCGCCTTCATCCATACGCTCTTTGAACTCATCTTGGATCTGTTTCTTTTCTTTATTTGTTGTCAACTTTCCGTCACCACACGTTTTCTGGCGTCTTTCGCAAACACTTTGCCCGGATTTAATATGTTACGGGGATCAAATGCCGATTTCATCGCTTTCATCGCGGCAATCCCTTCTTTTTTTAGCTTCATCTCCAAGTAGGGCGCTTTCATGGCCCCGACCCCATGCTCTCCGGTAATCGTGCCGCCAAGTTCAATCGCTTTCTCAAAAATCTCGGCAAAAGCCTGTTCGACACGTTCCATCTCATCCTTATTTCTTATGTCTGTCGTGCACGTCGGGTGAAGGTTCCCATCTCCAGCGTGGCCAAAGGTACAAATGGAAATATTATATTTAGCAGCAATAACATTAATCGCTTTAACCATATTGGCGATTTCTGAGCGAGGAACAGTCGCGTCTTCTAATATGGTTGTCGGTTTGAGACGGGCAAGGGCAGAAAGTGCAGAACGCCGGGCTTCAGTCAGGGCAAATGCTTCCTCCTCGGTTTGGGCGGCCTGAACGGAAACAGCATCGCCTTTTTTGCAGATCTCCTCAATCTTTTCCATATCTCGTGCAACGGTTTCAAGAGGCCCGTCTTGCTCAATTAACAGAACGGCCTTTGCGTTTGTCGGAAGTCCGATGTTGGCATAATCCTCAATGACCAAGAGTGTAGGCTGGTCGAGGAATTCCAGTGTGGCGGGTATAATTTTTGCGGCAATAATGTCAGATACTGTTTGAGCAGCTGCATCGATATTTTCATAAAGAGCAAGCAGCGTCTTCTTTGTTTCCGGCTTTGGAACGAGTTTGACAATGGCTTCTGTCACGATGCCGAGTGTTCCTTCTGAGCCGACAAAAAGGCGGGTGAGATCATATCCGGCCACATCCTTTGCGAGTTTTCCGCCTGTGCGGATGATGTCTCCGTTTGCGAGCACAATCTCCAGTCCAATAACATAGTCGCGGGTGACGCCGTATTTTAATCCGCGGAGCCCACCAGAATTTTCATTGATGTTTCCGCCTATGGTCGATATTTTCATAGAACTCGGATCAGGAGGATAAAACAAACCTTTGCTTTCAACTGCGCGGATCATATCCAGCGTAATGACGCCCGGCTGGACTGTGGCGGTCAAATTTTCTTCATCAATCTCAAGAATCCGGTTCATATGCTTAAAGAGAAGAACTAGTCCGCCTTCAGTCGGGCACGTGCCGCCGCACAGGTTTGTCCCTGATCCTCTTGGAACGATCGGCACTTGATGTTCGCTGCAAATTGCTAAAATTCTTGATACTTCATCTGTATTCCTCGGTGCAATCACGGCATCAGGCATAGACTGAAACTGAGGCGTCGCATCATATGAATAGACGAGACGGCCGGCATTGGAGTCATCAAGGTTTTCCGGTCCGACAATTCGGATCAGCTGTTCTTTTACACTTTTGGTAATCATTTTACCCACCCCTCTTTCAAAAAAGCGCTTTCATTCTATTGTAAAAGAATAATAGAAAAGCTTCCATAGAGTAACATACAAAAAAGAAACGAAAACTCTCTCTATTTTGTATCTTGATCTAAAAAATAAAGCGCCATTTACTGTGACAGCCTTAGACGACTTTGGTAACGCAATAATGCATGTCTTTTTGTTGTTTGTTTCAAGGACTTATCGTTTATATCGCCAATCCGTATACATCGTAGATCACTATGATAGTCGTCGGCTTTGTTACAGGGGAGTGGCTGAACATGTATTCGAACGGAACTGCTGTTATCAATGCCAACCATTCAGGTTAGAGCGGAACGGGGAACATCATCCATTCTCAGTACCGCAGAGCACCTCCTCAATCTCATACAATTTGCCCAGGTGTCCACTAACCGATGGAATGATAACCGCGTTGCAGCAGCTATTAGCTCAGTTTCATTAATGAATGAAAAAGCCTGCAGAGGGAACTGCGGGCTTTATTTTTTAGTCTCTAGCGTACTTTTTTCGGAACATAATCAGGAAAGTCTGTCACAATTCCGTCCACGCCAGCTTTTAAAAGCGGAGACACTTCATCACGGGAGCGGACGGTCCAAGGGGTAATTTTCATGCCGAGCGCATGAATTCTCGGCACAAGCGTAGGATCAGCGGTCACATTCTTTAAGTTGGTGTTCACGTATTTGGCGTAACCTGAAAATTCTTTGAGTTTTGCATCTGTTAAGTCCGCAGCTTTTGACGTTAGAACACCTGTCGGCATCGATGGAAGAAGCTGATGAATTTTGTAAACAGAGTTAAAATCAAACGATTGCACAATGATTTTACCGTTTTTAGGCTTATCCATACTCCGCTCTTTCAATGCTGCTGATACTTTTTCCTCGATTCCCGGATAGCGTGCAGGCTCTTTCAATTCGATCAGCAGTCCGATCTTGCCTTTATACCGGTCAAGCACTTCTTCAAATGTCGGAATGCGTTCCCCAGTGAACTGCGGAGCGAAAAAGCTGCCTGCATCAAGCTTGCGCAGCTCGGCAAGCGTCAAGTTCTTTACGGAAACCGGCAGCACTGAGTTAATATCTGTCGTACGGTTTACGGTTGTATCATGGATGATGACAAGCTCTCCATCCTTGGACATTTGAACATCCAGTTCGATATAATCTGCTTTCATCTGAAGCGCCTTTTCAAAGGCGGCCATCGTGTTTTCCGGCGCATATCCTGAAGCGCCTCTGTGAGCAATGATATCGGCTTTTTTAGGCTTGGCCGCCGGCTCTGCTGCCTCCGCATTCGGTGCAAACAGAGCTGATCCGATGGAAATCCCGATCAATGAAGAGAACATTAATTTCTTTAATAAAGCTGACACATCATCCACTCCCCTTTTATTTGCTTCTCTCTTGCCAAATTATAGGGTTGCTTTGTTAAGATTATGTTTCAGCAGTCTTTTATTTTCATAAAATTTCCTGATAAACAAAAAAGACCCTTTAGCAGAGATCTTTTTTGGATATATCAGCGTGTACAAGCAATTTTGTCTATTGCTCGGTCCAGGCGTCATATAGATTTATAATATAAGGCGTATAATTCGTTTTCCGCCTTCGTTTTTGTATGTCTTATCGCAGGCACTTCAAAGAAACGGTGATCATCCGGTTAGAAACCTTTCGTCTATTTTTTATGTATCATCTATTTCCTTCATTAGGTTGACATTTTTTAGTGAAAAGTATATATCGAATAAAAGTCTTTGATAACATGTGTAAAAACATGAAAAACTTTCTCATCAGTTTTAAAAGAAAAAACCGGGCGCTGTCACCCGGTTTCATGAGTCTTATTGGACGGGTTTTAATCCGCCTTCAAGCGTTTTTAGCATTTCGTTTTTCTCACTTTCGGATGCGTGCTGCCAGATAACTTCGAATAAAACGCCGAGGCCTGGAAGCATTTTTTCTTCACCGCTTTGAATCGCATCCACAATTGTATGTTCAAGCTGCTCCTGATTATTGCCGGTTACATTGGCAATGACGGCGTGACGTAAATTAAAATCCATGTGAAACGCTCCTTTTTCTAAAAAGTTATACGTATATTCTAACCTTGCACCTGGTTTATTATGTGCTGTTCTTGCGATATAATAACATCATGTTAAAAAAAGGAGAGCCACACAGACAGTGAAACAAATAGAATCGGCAAAAAACCAAAAAGTGAAGGATTGGAAAAAGCTTCACACGAAAAAAGAACGAACAAAAACGAATACATTCCTGATAGAGGGAGAACATCTTGTTGAAGAGGCGCTCAAGAGCCCGGGAACAGTAAAAGAAATCCTTGTAAAGGATGAGACGAAAATTCCCTCAGATCTTGATGTGAGCATCCAGTGCTACGTGCTGAGTGAAGATGCGTTTTCAGCTGTTACTGAAACCGAAACGCCGCAGCAGATTGCCGCTGTGTGCCATATGCCTGAGGAAAAACTGGCGTCGCCTCAGCGGGTGCTGCTGATTGACGCTGTTCAAGATCCGGGAAACCTCGGCACGATGATTCGGACGGCTGATGCGGCCGGGTTGGATGCGGTTGTGCTCGGCGACGGGACTGCGGACGCCTTTAACGGAAAAACGCTTCGCTCCGCGCAAGGTTCTCACTTTCATATTCCTGTTGTGAGAAGAAACCTGCATACGTATGTGGATGAATTGAAAGCAGAGGGGGTAAAAGTGTACGGTACGGCGCTGCAAAACGGAGCGCCTTACCGGGATATGCCTCAGGCAGAATCCTTTGCGCTCATTGTAGGAAATGAAGGGGCAGGGGTGGATGCCACCTTGCTGGAAAAAACGGATTTGAACCTGTACGTGCCGCTTTACGGACAGGCTGAATCACTGAACGTTGCGATTGCGGCTGCCATCCTCGTGTATCACTTGCGAGGATAGTGTTGCGCGAAGCGTTGGATTTCTCTATAATAGAACATAATATTTGAAAAACCGTGACAGAGGATCACGATTTCTGATCAACTGCCTTCCAGGGAGAAAATGCCGCAGACTGAGAGCATTTTTAACGCAGCCGGAAATTGTCTTCACCTCTTGAGTTGTCGCCGGGACCGCGCACACTGCGCGTAAAGGTGAACCGGAATCTGATTCCGTTATGTCAATGAAGCTGACGACAGCATCAGTCTGTCTGAAATAAGGGTGGTACCGCGGCCACAACTCGTCCCTTGTATAAGGGACGGGTTTTTTTGTTTTCCAAAGACATATAACGGTTTGTTTACATAAAAGGAGGATGCAAAATGGAAGAAAAGCTAAAACAGCTGGAACAAGAAGCTTTAGAACAAGTAGAAGCGGCAAGCTCATTAAAGGTTGTCAATGATATTCGGGTGCAATATCTCGGAAAAAAAGGGCCGATTACAGAAGTGCTGCGCGGAATGGGCAAACTTTCTGCTGAGGAACGTCCGAAAATGGGCGCGCTCGCGAATGAAGTAAGAGAGCGTATCGCCAATGCAATTGCTGTCAAAAATGAGAAGCTTGAGGAAGAGGAAATGAAGCAGAAGCTTGCTGGACAGACAATCGACGTCACGCTGCCGGGGAACCCTGTCGCAGTCGGAGGCCGCCATCCGCTCACTGTTGTCATAGAAGAAATTGAAGATTTATTTATCGGTATGGGCTACACAGTTGAGGAAGGACCTGAGGTTGAAACGGATTACTACAACTTCGAATCGCTTAACCTGCCGAAAGAACACCCTGCGCGCGATATGCAGGATAGCTTTTACATCACAGAGGAAACTTTGATGAGAACGCAAACATCCCCTGTGCAAACACGAACCATGGAAAAGCATGGAGGCAAAGGGCCGGTTAAAATCATTTGTCCGGGTAAAGTATACCGCCGCGATAACGATGATGCGACGCACTCTCACCAATTTATGCAAATTGAAGGGCTTGTTGTTGACAAAAATATCAGCATGAGTGATTTAAAAGGAACGCTTGAACTTGTTGCGAAAAAAATGTTCGGGCAAGACCGTGAAATCAGACTCCGCCCAAGTTTCTTCCCGTTTACTGAACCTTCAGTAGAAGTAGACGTGACATGCTTTAAGTGCGGAGGAAACGGCTGCTCAGTATGTAAAGGAACAGGCTGGATCGAGATCCTCGGCGCTGGCATGGTTCACCCGAACGTACTGAGAATGGCAGGCTTTGATCCGGAGGAATATCAGGGCTTCGCATTCGGAATGGGTGTTGAGCGCATCGCGATGCTGAAATACGGCATTGATGATATCCGCCACTTCTATACAAATGATGTCAGATTTATTTCGCAGTTTAAACAGGCGTAAGAGGAGGATGCTAGGATGTTTGTTTCTTATAAATGGTTAGAGGATTATGTTGATATAAAAGGCATGGACCCGGCTGTTCTTGCTGAGAAAATTACTAGAGCCGGTATCGAAGTTGAAGGAATTGAATACAAAGGGGAAGGCATCAAAGGCGTTGTCATCGGCCACGTGCTGGAGCGCGAGCAGCATCCGAATGCTGATAAGCTGAATAAGTGCCTTGTGGATATCGGAGCGGAAGCACCTGTACAAATCATTTGCGGCGCGCCGAATGTGGATAAAGGGCAAAAAGTCGCAGTTGCAACAGTTGGAGCGGTGCTTCCGGGCAATTTTAAAATCAAAAAAGCAAAGCTTCGCGGTGAAGAATCTAACGGCATGATCTGTTCTTTACAAGAGCTTGGCATTGAAAGCAAGCTTGTGGCGAAAGAGTATGCGGAAGGTATTTTCGTATTCCCGAATGACGCTGAAACAGGAAGCGATGCTTTAGCGGCTTTACAGCTTGACGATGCGATTCTTGAGCTTGGTTTAACGCCAAACCGCGCGGATGCCATGAACATGCTTGGTGTTGCTTACGAGGTTGCAGCGATTTTAGATACAGAAGTAAAACTTCCGAAAACGGATTATCCGGCTGCTTCAGAACAAGCGTCTGATTACATCGCTGTCAAAGTCGAAGATCAAGAAGCGAACCCGCTGTACACTGCAAAAATCATTAAAAACGTTACGATCGCTCCATCACCGCTTTGGATGCAGACAAAGCTGATGAATGCAGGCATTCGCCCGCACAACAACGTCGTCGACATCACAAACTTTGTCCTGCTGGAATACGGACAGCCGCTTCACGCGTTTGATTATGACAGATTCGGCTCGAAGGAAGTTGTAGTAAGAAAAGCAGCTGAAAATGAAACGATCGTAACCCTTGATGATCAAGAACGAAAGCTTTCTGCCGATCACCTTGTCATTACGAACGGAACGAAAGCGCAAGCCGTTGCCGGTGTCATGGGAGGAGCAGAGTCAGAAGTTCAGGAAGACACGAAAACGATTTTGCTGGAGGCTGCGTATTTCAATGGACAGACAGTTCGCAAGGCTTCCAAAGACCTTGGTTTGAGAAGTGAATCAAGTGTAAGATTTGAAAAAGGCATTGATCCGGCTCGTGTACGTCTTGCAGCAGAACGGGCTGCACAGCTGATCCATCTGTATGCTGGCGGTGAAGTGCTCACTGGCACGGTTGAGGATGATCACCTGACAATCGAAGCAAATAACATTCATGTATCTGCTGACAAAGTGAGCAGCGTTCTCGGCCTGACAATCAGCAAAGAAGAACTCATCAGCATTTATAAGCGTCTCGGTTTTACTGTCGGTGAAGCGAATGAACTTCTCGTTGTAACAGTACCATCACGCCGCGGTGACATTACAATCGAAGAGGATTTAATTGAAGAAGCGGCACGACTGTACGGCTACGATAACATTCCGTCCACGCTTCCTGAGACAGCGGGAACAACAGGCGGATTAACGCCATATCAGGCAAAACGCCGTAAGGTCAGACGTTTTCTTGAAGGCGCAGGCTTGTCACAAGCCATCACGTACTCACTGACAAACGAGAAGAAAGCGGCAGCGTTTGCGATTGAAAAATCATTGAACACTGTGCTTGCGCTTCCAATGAGTGAAGAAAGAAGCATTCTCAGACACAGTCTTGTTCCTAATCTGCTTGAGTCCGTTTCTTACAACCTGGCGAGACAGACTGACTCAGTCGCACTGTACGAAGTCGGCTCCGTTTTCCTGACGAAGGAAGAGGATACAAAACCTGTTGAAACAGAACGCGTGGCAGGAGCTGTTACCGGATTATGGCGCAAGCAGCTGTGGCAGGGCGAGAAAAAACCGGTTGATTTCTTTGTCGCCAAAGGAATTGTGGAAGGGCTGTTAGACAAACTGAACGTCCTCGACAGCATTGAATTTGTCCAATCTGAACGCAAACAGCTGCACCCGGGCAGAACAGCGAACATTCTATTGAATGGTTCACTTATTGGCTTTATCGGCCAAGTCCATCCTTCTGTGGAAAAAGAATTGGATATAAAAGAGACATATGTGTTTGAGATTGACCTTCATGCACTGCTCGCAGCGGATACAGCGCCGCTTGTTTACACGGCGATTCCAAAATATCCGTCTGTGACACGTGATATCGCGCTTGTAACAGATCAATCCGTCACAAGCGGCCAGCTCGAGAGCGTGATTAAAGAGGCTGGCGGCAAGCTTCTGAAAGAAGTATCCGTCTTTGACGTATACGAAGGCGAGCATATGGAGGAAGGCAAAAAGTCAGTCGCTTTCTCACTTCAATATGTCAACCCTGAACAGACACTGACTGAAGAAGAAGTGACAAAGGCGCACAGCAAAGTGCTGAAAGCGTTAGAAGACACATATCAGGCTGTTTTGAGAGGCTAATAAAAAAGCTTGCAGATTTCTCTGCAAGCTTCAGCGTGTCGACAAAGTCACAATAAGTGGCTTCATCGACACGCTTTTTTTGTTAAAATATGAGTGAATCTAGATTTTGGAGGTTTTACCATGTTGTCCAAACACTCAAAAGATCAGCGTGAACAG